>DATNMV010000024.1:0-2360 GCA_035602175.1 Allostellaceae bacterium | reverse complement strand
AGACCCACGAGATCCAAAAGCGCATCGGCCTTGGCGGCCAAGGCGCGCTCCTCGCGCCGCGCTCGGGGAAGCCACAGCATCTGTTGCCAGGGCGCGCGGCGGATGTGCAGATGCGATCCCGCCAGAATATTCTCCAGTGCGGTCATGCCGGGAAATATCCGCGCGGTCTGAAAGGTGCGGATAAGGCCGCGCGCCGCGATTTCGCCGGGGCCGAGGCCGAGGATCGAATCGCCGTAGAATTTCACGTCGCCCCGGTCGGCCGGGTAGAGGTTGGTCACCAGGTTGAACAGCGTGGTCTTGCCCGCGCCATTGGGGCCGATCACGGCGGTGAGGCTGCCTTGCGGCACGGCGAGGCTGACATCGGAAATCGCCTTCACGCCGCCGAAGCTCTTCCCGAGGCCGCGTATCTCCAGCGCCGCTTCGGTCATGGGACGGCCTTTTGCTTGTAGCGGCGGAACAGTCGCGTCACCGGCGCGGCCAAGGCGCCGAACATGCCGTCGCGCAGCCAGAGGAAGCACATCACCAAGAGCGTGCCTTCGGCGAAGGTCTTGTAGAGCGCGAAGGGCTGGAAGATGGTCGGCAGCAGCGTCAGCAGCGCCACACCCAGGATCGGGCCGATCAGCGTGCCCTCGCCGCCCGCCACCAGCATGGCGATCATCTCGAAGGAGCGCGGTGTGCCGACCATCTCGGGCGAGAGGAAGTGAAAATAGAAGGCGTAGAGGCTGCCCGAGAGCGAGGCGAGCGCGGCGCTGATCAGCACGGCGGCGAGCTTGTAGCGCACCACGTTGACGCCGAGAGCGGCGGCGGCGGTCTGGTCGGTGCGCACCGCCTTGAGCGCACGGCCGAAGCTCGAGCGCATACCACCCTGAAGCAGCAGCACCAAGGCCACGATAATGCCAGACACCAGGTAATACATCGACAGCGGCGTCGAGAACACGAAGCCCGGCACGGCGAAGGACGGGATGCCGGCCAGGCCCGAAGGCCCGCCGGTGGTGTCGGTCATGCCCACGGTCAATGAGTCGATCAGCAGGCCGAAAGCGAGGGTTGCAAGGGCCAAATAATGGCCGCGGAGGCGCAAGGTCACGAAGGACAGCGCCAGCGCCGAGACCAACGACAGCGCCATGCCCGCCAAGGTGCCCAGGAGCGGCGAGACGCCATAGGTCACGGCCAGGATCGAGGCGGTATAGCCGCCGATGGCCATGAACCCGGCTTGGCCCAGGCTCACCTGCCCGGCGAAGCCCATCAGCACGTCAAGGCCGAGCACGGCGATGTAGAGAATGCCGGTGATGACCAGCGAGTTCAGGATGCTGCGGCCGGGCAGGAGCCAAGGTAGCGCCAGCAGCAGGGCCACGGCCAGCGCACCGAAAGCCAGGCCGCCCCGGCCCTCGATGCGCAATATCGAGCGGTAGACGCGCTGTTCATCGCGCACGTCGGTGCGCCGCGCCGGACCCGTGGAAAAGAGCCCGCTGGGGCGCCACAGCAGCACCGCCAGCAGCAACGCCAGCGCCAGGGCGTTGGCGAACAGCGAGGAAACATAGCCCGCCGCCAATTGCTCGGCCACGCCCAGAAACAGGCCGCCCGCAACCGAGCCGATGAAGCTGCCCATGCCGCCGATGGCGACGGATATGAATCCAAAATTGGTGAAGAAGCGGCCGGTATCGAATTCGAGCGAGGTGATCGGCGCGACGGCGATGCCGCTGATGCCGGCGATGAGCGCGGCCAGACCGAAGCTCAAGAGCGTCATGCGCGGCACGTCGATGCCCATGAGCCGCGCCGCCATGCGGTTCTCGGCGCAGGCGCGGAGTGCCATGCCCAGCGTGGTGCGCTGAATCAAGAACCACAGCGCGGCGATGATGGAAGCGGCGATGCCGGCGATCCAGAAGCCCTGGGTCGGCACGCGAATGTCTCCAAACAGCACCGGCGCCTCGCCCGAGAAGGGAGGCAGGGCATAGGGCTGACTCGACCAGAAGACCAACAGCAGGCCCTCGATCAACGTCAAAAGCCCCGCCGTCATCACCAGCATGGAGCTGGTGGGCAGGCGCGGCAAAGCGGGCACGAAGGTCGCCGCGCCCAGCGTCAGGCCGAACAGGCCGGTCGCCAGCGAGGCCGCGACCGCGGCGACCAACACGGGCAGGCCCAGCGCCACTTGGAACGTGTACATCAGCAGCGCACCCAGGACGCAGAACGCGCCCTGCGCCAGGTTGATGACGCCGGTGACGCGGAAGACGAGAGAGAAACCCAGCGCGATGACGGCGAAGACGGCGCCTTGCAGCAACCCACCGATGACGATCTGGATCGCGAGATTCATATCCAACCGCTCAGTTGAGCGGGATGCCGGTCGGCTTGCTGACGATTTCCCA
>DATNMV010000023.1:0-5328 GCA_035602175.1 Allostellaceae bacterium | reverse complement strand
TTCGCCAGCGGCGGCACCGCCGCCTGGCCGCACGGCATCATCGAGATTCGCGACGCCCATGGCGGCGTGCTCTATCACCGCGAAGGCTCGGGCGCGCCGCAGGTCATCGATCCGGCCATCGCCGGCACCATGAACCAACTGCTGACCGGCGTGATCGATTACGGCACCGGGCGCGCGGCGGCCATCGGCCGTCCGGCCGCGGGCAAGACCGGCACGACGCAGGATTTCCGCGACGCCTTGTTCATCGGCTACACCGCCGATCTGGTGACCGGGGTGTGGTTCGGCAACGACGACAATTCGCCCATGAAACACGTGACCGGCGGCATGCTGCCGGCGAGGACCTGGCACAATTTCATGGCGGCGGCGGTGCAGAATATGCCGGTGCGGCCGCTGCCGCTGTCCGGTCCGGAGATGGCCTACACCTCACCCTTCAACGGACCCAGCGGGCCGCCGGTGGTGCTGACGCCGCCGAGTCCCGGCGTCGCGCCCGCTTCACCCGCGCCGCAAACCGGCGGCTCTTCCGGCGGCATCCTGCAAGGCCTGATCAATTCGATTTTCGGGGCGCCCAATCCCACACACCGGCCGCCCGCCACACAGCCCTAATTCAAGCCGCGGCGACCGCCTCGGCCTGGAAACGGCGCGGATGACCTTCGGCGTCCAGCGCGACGAAGGTGAATTCGGCCTCGGTCACCTTGATGCGCGATCCTTGGCCGGCGCGCAGCACCCAGACCTCGATATGAAAACAGGCCGAGGTCTTGCCGATGCACACCAGATCGGTATAGCAGCAGACCACGTCGCCCACCTTCACCGGGTAAAGGAATGTCATGTCGGTGACGGCGACGGTGGTGACGCGGCCCTGCGCGTGGCGGGTCGCGGTCATCATGCCGGCGGTGTCCATCATCGACATGATCCAGCCGCCGAAAATTTCGCCGTTGGGATTGGTGTCGGCCGGCATGGCAACGGTGCGCGCCGATAATTCGCCGCGCGGGCTGGCCAGCGCTTCGGCTTCTTCAACGGTATAAGGCCACATGCTGTCTCTCTCCATCGATCGACATGTGGCGTTTCACACCCTAATACACCCTATGCGCGATTGAACCTATATATTGCACTGCAACATGTTTCATTCAAGTTACTTATATGATTAACGAATATTCAGGTGCATTGCACAAATTGTGGCCAATCGGCGGCCACCGCGGCGATCTGCGGCCCGGCTTCGGCCTAGCTCTCTTGAGCCCGCACCAAGCGGCGATAGACCTCGACCAGGATCGAGGCGCCCAGCGCCACGATCAGGAAATTGACCACGGTGTCGATCACGCCTTCGAGCAGCAACAGGCCCATCGGCGGCGCGAAGGCGGGATCGTCGGATTGCAGATCGCCGATCTGCATGCCGAGCGCGGTAAACACAACGCTTAAAACCACCGCCACGGACAGCACCAGCGGCAGGCCGGCGAGAAAGCCGCAAGCGATCAAGCGCCAAGTGTTGCCGCGCATCGCGTTCCATGCCGCGCCCGGTCCCAGCGGCTGGCCATAGGCTGCGGCCGGGAACAGCAGCGACAGCCGCACCATGCCCAGCCAGACCGGCACGGCCACCGCCGTCGCCAGCAGCAGCATCGCGATCTGATCCGGTTGATTCAGATCCGCGCCGCCCGAGACCAGCAGCAGCAATCCCAGCATGGCCAGGTTCACGAGATAGAACGCGAAGGTGTAGAGCAGGAACCGCAGCCAGGGCCTGAGCCAGGATTGCGCTTGCGCGTCAACCGGGTTCGGGAACAGCGCCATCTGGTGCCAGCGCACGGCGAAGGCATTGAGGCACAAGCCGCCCACCACCAGCTGGCCGATATCCGGCAACAGGCGGAGCACGATGCTGTCGCTGTCCGGCGCCGCCAGCGACGGCAGGAACGCCGGCAGGATCGCCACCGCCAGCATCAGCAACAGCGGCAGCCAGGCGAGCTCGAGGAACAGGCCAAGCCGGCCGAAGACGAATCGGTAAGCGCCGACCGTCACCGCCGCGACCGGGATCCTGACGGGCAAGGGGGCCTCGTCCATTCTTGGCTTCGCTCCTCGTGTGCGGCTGGGGGGCTTTGGCGGCAAGCTTGCCCCTTGCGCCGGGCAGGCGCAACCGCCTCCGGCGGTCCCGATCCCGCCGCATTTTTCCGCGTCTGGGGTTTTAAGCGGTGCCCGCGTCCAGCGCGTAGCCGGCGGCGCGCACGGTGCGCACCAGGTCGGGACGGCCGCCGCCGTTCAAGGCCTTGCGCAAACGGCGGATATGGACGTCGACGGTGCGCAATTCCACCTCGGCGTCGCGGCCCCAGACCGCGTCGAGCAACTGCTCGCGCGAAAATACGCGGCCCGAGCGTTCCATCAGGAAGCGCAGCAGGCGGAATTCGGTCGGACCCAGATGCACCGGCTTGCCGCCGCGCGTGACGCGGTGGGCGGACAGATCGAGCGTGATGTCGGAAAAGTGCAGCACCTCGTCGGCCGAGGACGGCCGGGCGCGGCGGATCACGGCGCGCAAGCGGGCAATCAGCTCATTGGGGCTGAAGGGCTTCACCACGTAATCGTCGGCGCCGCTGTCGAGCCCGCGTACCCGGTCGCCTTCCTCGCCGCGCGCGGTCAGGATGATGACCGGCAGATCCTTCCAGGCCGGCGTCCGCCTGATCTGGCGGCAGACCTCGATGCCCGAAACCCGCGGCAGCATCCAATCGAGCAGCACGGCGTCGGGCTTGGCTTCCTTCAGCTGCAGCAACGCCTCTTCGCCGTCATGCGCCGAGCTGACCGCGAAGCCTTCCTTCTCCAAATTGTAGCGCAGCAGCGTCAGCAGCGCCGTCTCGTCTTCGACGACCAGGACCGAAGGACGCATCAAGCTTCGTCTCCATCGGGCTCTTCGGCGGTGGTGTCGGGCGCGAGCGCCAGGCTGGTGCGGTCGCGCTTGGGCCGCACCTGGGCCAGCGGCGTGCCGTGCACCAGAAAGTAGAGCGTCTCGGCGATGTTGGTGGCGTGATCGCCGATGCGCTCCAGGTTCTTGGCCATGAACAGCAGATGCGCGCAAGACGTGATGTTGCGCGGGTCCTCGATCATGTAGGTCAAGAGCTCGCGGAACAGGCTGGTATAGAGATCGTCCATCTCCTCGTCCCGCAGCCACACCGAAAGCGCCTTTTCGGCGTCGCGCTCGACGAAGGCGTCGAGCACGTCCTTGATCATGCCGCTCCCGAGCCGCCCCATGCGCGGAATGCCCGAGACCGGCTTGACCGGCGGCGTCTGGTTGAGCGCGATCGCGCGCTTGGCCACGTTCGAGGCGTAATCGGCGATGCGCTCGAGGTCGGACGAAATCTTGAGGCCCGCGATGATCTGGCGCAGATCGCGCGCCATCGGCTGGCGCAGCGCCAAGAGCCGCACCACCA
Source organism: Allostellaceae bacterium (assembly GCA_035602175.1). GTDB lineage: Bacteria > Pseudomonadota > Alphaproteobacteria > ATCC43930 > CGMCC-115725 > REEB95. Next base: position 1,927 of record DATNMV010000023.1, on the reverse strand, counting down.
GGCTTTCCACCTCGCGTTCCAGTTCGTCGACGCGGGCGTCGCCCTTCACCACGCGCGCGGCCAACTCGCTGTCGCGCTTGGCCACCGCTTCGATGGCCGCCGCCAGTTGGCTTTCTGACAGGCCGCCCATCTCGGAAATGATGTTGTCGAGCCGCTGCAGCTCCTGATCGTAGCTCTTGATGATGTGTTCGGAGACCATGGACTCTCGCTCCTTCAGCCGAACCGGCCGGTGATGTAATCTTCGGTCTGGCGCTCCTTGGGGTGGGTGAAGATGTTCTCGGTCGAATCGAATTCGATCAACTGTCCCAAGTACATGAACGCCGTGTAGTCCGAGCTGCGCGCCGCCTGTTGCATATTGTGCGTGACGATGGCGATGCAATAGTCGGACTTCAATTCCGAGATCAATTCCTCGATACGTTGGGTCGAAATCGGGTCGAGGGCGGAGGCCGGCTCGTCGAGCAGCAGGATCTCGGGCTTGACCGCCACCGCGCGGGCGATGCACAGCCGCTGCTGTTGCCCGCCCGACAGCGACAACCCGGATTCCCGCAACTTGTCCTTGACCTCGTCCCACAACGCCGCGCGGCGCAACGCCTCCTCGACGCGCTCGTCGAGCTGGCGCGGCCCGAGGCGCTCGTAAAGCCGGATGCCGAAGGCGATGTTATCGTAGATCGACATCGGAAACGGCGTCGGCTTCTGGAACACCATACCGATGCGCGCCCGCAGCAGGTTCAGATCCTGCTTGGGATCGAGAATGTCCTGGCCGTCGACCAGCACCTGGCCGGTGGCGCGCTGGTTGGGGTAGAGCTGGTAGATGCGGTTGAGGATGCGCAGCAGGGTCGACTTGCCGCAGCCCGAAGGGCCGATGAAGGCGGTTACGCGCTTGTCGTGCAGCGTCAGGTTGATGCCCTTCAAGGCCTCGTAGCCGCCGTAATAGAAACGCAAATCCTTGATCTCGGCCTTGGGCACGAGTTGTCCGAGCTGCGGGCCGTTTTCCCGGCTGGGCTCGGGCATGCTGATGAGATGGGGGCGGGTGGGGGTTTCCATGGGGGTGACGTCGATGGTCATTTTCCGAAGCTGCTCCAGCTGGCCAAAAGTCGTGCGATGATGTTGAGCGAAAGGATGGAAAGCGTGATGAGCAACGCGCCGCCCCAGGCAAGCTGCTGCCAGTCGGCGTAAGGCGACAGCGCGAACTGGAAGATCACCACCGGCAGATTGGCCATGGAGTTGTTCATGTCGGTGCTCCAGAACTGGTTGTTGAGCGCGGTGAAGAGCAGCGGCGCGGTCTCGCCGGCGATGCGCGCCACCGCCAACAGGACGCCCGTCAGCATGCCCTGAAGTGCCGCGCGGTAGACCACGAAGATCACCACTTTCCATTGCGGCGTGCCCAGCGCGAAAGCGGCCTCGCGCAGGCTCGCCGGCACCAGCGACAGCATGTTCTCGCTTGTGCGCACCACCACCGGAATGACGATGATGGCGAGCGCCACCGATCCGGCCCAGGCGGAGAAATGGCCCATCGGCACGACCATGACCACGTAGACGAACAAGCCGATGACGATCGACGGCGCGGACAGGAGGATGTCGTTGATGAAACGCACCGCCATGGCGAGCCGGCTCGAGCGGCTGAATTCGGCGAGGAAGGTGCCGCACAATATGCCGACCGGCGTGCCGATGAGCGTCGCCACCGTGGTCATGACCAGGCTGCCGTAGATCGCGTTCAACAGCCCGCCGCGGCTCCCAGGCGGCGGCGTGTTCTGGGTGAAGATGTCGGCGCCCAGCGCGGGAACGCCGTTCCTGAGCAGCGACCATAGGATGAGGAACAACACCAGGAGCCCGGCCGCGGTCGCGGCGAAGGACAGCGACAGGACGATGAAATTGGTGGCGCGGCGGCGGCCGTACAGCAGTGAATCCATGTTCAGGCCCCGTCCTG
>DATNMV010000022.1:0-4037 GCA_035602175.1 Allostellaceae bacterium | reverse complement strand
CACCGCCACCGCAGCGTGATCGCCGTCGCGCGCAGCCGCGCGCTGATAGAAATGCGATTTGTGCGCTTGCCAGAAGCGTTCGCCGCGCGCCATGCGGCGGACCAGGGTAATGGTGGCATCAGCGAGATAATAGAGCGGCAGGATCAGCGCCTGCGCCCAATAGCCCTTGGCCGCGAGCAACAACAGCAGCCAACCCATGGCATAGCCGAGCGGCACGCTGCCGACATCGCCGAGGAAGATTCCCGCCTTGTGCCAGTTCCAGGGCAAAAAGCCGACCGCCGCCGCCATCGCGGTCAAGGCGAGATAGGCGGTCCCGTCGCCGAATCCGTTTTCCAGCGTCAGCACCCAGGCCGCGCCCAGGCCGAGGCAGGCGGTCTCGATGCCGGTGATGCCGTCGATCCCGTCCATGAAATTGTAGAGATTGATGAACCAGACCAAGAGCACCGTCGCCGCCACGTGATCGAGGACCGGCGGCAGCAGGCCCTGGAATACGGTCGCGCCGAAGGGCAGCAGCCATACGCCCAGCGCCGATGCCGCGAAATGGCCGACAAGCCGCGCGGCGATCGGCAGGCCCTTCAGATCGTCGATGAAAGAGAAGGCCGCCAGCGCGCAAGCCACGAGCGCGACCAACGCGGCCTCTGCCGGCGAGTCTCCCAGTGCCGCCAGTGCGATCCAACCCGCCGCCAGGATCGGCACCACCGCCAGGCCGCCGCCGCGCGGTACCGGCACGTCGTGCGACGAGCGTTGGCCCGGGCGGTCGAGTATGGCGCGGCGCTTCAGCCATTCCAGCGTCAGCGCCGTTAGCGCGAAGCTCCCGCCCAACGCGAGCACGGGAACGGCGACCGCCAGCATCCAGGTCTTGTCCATGCGAATGCCTTCCGCCCTCCGCCGGAACCGGAAGGTTTGATAGGCTGCAATGTTCCGCGACGCAACCGGGATTGGGTCTAGACTCGAATCGACGATCTCGGCATTTGATCGAAATACGACGCAATCCGTTCTTCATCGTCTCGATCCCGGCCCGCTGAATTTGCGATTCTTGCCGCGCGGTCGAGCCGCACGCGACGCTTGGGGAATCGCGCGACGGTTCGCAGGATGAACGGGGTGGTTAAAGGGCGCTTAGCGCCAGCGGCCGCCGCCGCGATAGACGAATCCGACCGACGGTCCGTAGTAATAAGGCCCCGGGTAGTAAGCATAGGGCGCGTAGTAGCCGCCGCCGTAATAAGGGCTGCCGTAATAGGCGGGGGGCGGCGGCGCGTAGTAACAACCGCTCAGTCCCAGCACCAAGGCGGTCAGCGCCAATCCGCGCAGCAGATTTTTGGTTTTGCGTCCGTGGCTGGTCATGGCGTGAACCTCACTGCTGCGGGTAAGGCGATGCATAGCCGGGCGGCGTCGCATAAGGCGCATAGGCCGGGCCCGAGGGCGGCGCATAAGCGGCGGGTGGCGTCGCATATGGCGAATAACCCGCGGGCGGCGGCGCATAAGCGACGGGCGGCGGCGCGTAATAATAAGGAGGATAGGGCGGGTAGTAGTAATACGGCGAATAGGCCGGATAGCCGTAATAATACGGGCCGCCGACGCCGACGCGCACGAACACCCGCGCATCCGCCGGGGCCGACCCGAACGCGGTCGAGAAGGCAACCAGCGCCAAGGCGCCCAGGCCGCCCAGCTTCAGGAACCGCAAGATTACCGGCTTCATGTTTTCGTCTCCTCCTGCCCATCCGAACAACGCACAGCCATGCTTCGGCATTCCGGCAGGTCCTGAAAGTAATATGGTGATGCGGCTTGGCTTATCCCCATCGGCCGGGGGAAATGCCGCGAAAAAGACGCAATTGATCTAAGGATCCTAGGCTGGTACCGGGTGCCCGCCGCGGAGCGGCATAACAATAATAGTCCCGCCGCGGAGCGGCAAAAGAATGAACGAATGATCCAGGGCTGGTGCCGGGTGAGAGGATTGAACTCCCGACCTTCGGTTTACAAAACCGCTGCTCTACCGCTGAGCTAACCCGGCAAGCCTGGGGCAACGCGGATACAAGCCGTCATACTGCCCCCATGGGAGAGCGGCAAGATGTTCAACGCCGAATCGGCCCATTCGACCTGATTCAGAGCGTGAAGGACGAGGAGCCTCAAAATAGCTTCGGTGATTTCGAGTGCAGTAAACGGTCTGCCGCCCGCCGGTTCGCGCGCGAACGCCATCGCGCGCGTTCGGTCGAGTATGTTAACGGCATAGAAGCGCTCGATCAGAAACCCGAAAGTCTCTGAATGCCGAGAAAGCCGGCGGCGCCGCGTTAGACGGCGTGGATCACGGCGCGTACTTTCTTCGCCATGGCGGCAGATAATTTCTCGATTTTGTGTTTCGCTCTGGCGTGTTTCGCGACCTTGGTCATGACGGATTTGATCGTCCGGCCACGCGCCACGAAGCCGCATCCCTTCTTCAGATCCTTGCAGCGAAGTTCTTTCATGCGATCCTCCAGGTTGGAATTGTTCGATTCTTCAAAATGCCCGATTCACCGGCGGTCGTTCCTCGTCGTGATCAGCGGATCCAGCCGATACAAAACATCGAATTGTGGCCGAAATACCGCCGACGTTCGTCCGCTCAGACAATAATACTCCCATTGGGAACATTTTGATCTAGGTCAATGCGATCGCGGCGGGGCCGGAGTCGAACGCGGACGGCAAAACAAAAATACGGCGAGCTTTCAGCCCGCTTGCGCTCTTTGCGACAAGGCATAGAGCGCCACCGCGGCGGCATTCGAAACGTTGAGCGAGGCCATGGACCCGCGCGTCGGCAGGCGGCCGAGGAAATCGCAATGCTCGCGGGTCAGGCGCCGGAGGCCGCTACCCTCGGCACCCAATACCAGCGCGATGCGCGCCGGCAGATCGAGCTCGCCGAGCGCGCGCTCCGCATTCTCTTCCAGCCCCACGCTCCAGAACCCGGCATTTTTGAGCTGCTCCAGCGCCCGCGCGAGATTGGCGACGCGCAGCAGCGGCATTTCCTCGAGCGCGCCCGAGGCCGCCTTGGCCAACACGCCGGTCACCGCCGGCGCGCCGTGTTCCGGCACCAGCACGGCGAGCGCGCCGAAGGCGGCGGCCGAGCGCAGGATGGCGCCGACATTGTGCGGGTCGGTCACCTGGTCGAGCACGACGACGATCTGCGGCTCCTTGCCCTGGGGAAGATCCGCGATGAATGCGTTGAGATCGCGTTCGGCCAGCTTCTCGGCGGCCAGCGCCAGGCCTTGATGCACCGCGCCCGGCGGGAGCAGCCGCTCGAATTCACGCCGGTCGAGTACTTCGAGCCCGGCAGCGGGCGTCTCGGCGCGCGCCGCTTCCAGCAGCGCCCGCGCCTCGGCGGCGGTTTCATTGAGCGCGATGAAGCGCCGGCAGCGTCGCGCCGGATTGCCGAGCGCGGCCTCGACCGCGTGGCGGCCATAGAGCCAGGGCATGCCGGGCTGGCGCGCGAGTTGGGCCTGCGGACGGGCCGGCGGGTTCTGTCGCCAGGACTTCCGAGGCGGGCGCTTGTTTTTGTGGTTGCGGTTCATGCCGGTTTTGCTCGGAGCGCAGCATAGTCCCCGGACCGGTTCCGCCAAAGCGCCGCCTCATGCGGGCAGGGGCCGGACTTGTTGACAAACCCCTGATAAACCACCTATCCCCTTCGCGCTGCCCTGTGGCCTGGAGGGGTTGCCGAGCGGTCAAAGGCAGCAGACTGTAAATCTGCCCTCTTCGGAGTTCGGTGGTTCGAATCCACCCCCCTCCACCATCGCACCGTTGGTTCGGGCACCGGCGGATCGAAGAGCGGACGGCGATTTGGGCGGGTGTAGCTCAATGGTAGAGCTCCAGCCTTCCAAGCTGGTTACGTGGGTTCGATTCCCATCACCCGCTCCAGCGCCGTCCAAAGACACGGGAATCGAAACGGGTTCAAGAGATAGGAAGCCGGACATGTCGAAGGCGAAGTTTGAGCGGACGAAGCCGCATTGCAATGTGGGGACGATTGGGCACGTCGATCACGGGAAGACGTCGCTGACGGCGGCGATCACGAAGGT
>DATNMV010000021.1:0-2761 GCA_035602175.1 Allostellaceae bacterium | reverse complement strand
CGCCGGCGCTTCCGGCGCGAGCGGCAGGGTCAGAACCGCGGTGAGGCCGGGGTCGTTGTCCTCGAGCGTGGCGGTGCCGTCGTGCAGTCGCGCCACCGCGCGCACCAGGCTCAACCCCAGACCGTTGCCGGGCGTCGAGCGGCTGCCTTCGAGCCGGACGAAGCGGTCGAACACCGCGTCGCGCCGGTCGGCCGGAATGCCGGGCCCGCTATCGGCGATTTCGACCCGGGCGTTGCCATTCTCGCCGCGCACCGACAGCGCCACCCGGCCCGCGGGCGTGTATTTGAGCGCGTTGTCGAGCAGGTTGGCGATCGCCTGCGACAACAGGTGGCGGTCGCCGCGCACCCGCACCGGTTTCGGCGCCTCGAAGCTCAGGACCAGGCCCTTTTCCTCGGCCACCGGCTCGTAGAGCTCGGCGACGGCGCGCGCGATCTCGGCGAGATCGATCACCGTGGCGGTGTCGCGCCGCGAGCCGGCCTCGGCCTCGGCGATGCTCAAGAGCGCGTTGAAGGTGACCAGCAGCTGGTCGGCCTCGGCGATGGTTTCGCGAAGCGCCTCGGCGTAAAGCGCGGCGTCCGGCTTCTCCAGCAGCGTCACCTCCAACCGGGCGCGCAGGCGGGACAGCGGCGTGCGCAGATCATGCGCGATGTTGTCGGTGACCTGGCGCATGCCGGCCATCAGCCGTTCGATCTGGTCGAGCATCACGTTGAGATTGGATCCGAGCTGGTCGAATTCGTCGCCGCTGCCGGAAAGCGGCACGCGCTGGGCGAAGTCGCCGCGGATGATCTGCTCGGCGGTTTTGGCCACGGCCTCGACCCGGTTCAGCATGTTGCGGGTCATCACCACCCCGCCGGCGATGCCGAGGCCGAGCGCGATCAAGCCCGCCCAGGCCAGCGTGGTCAGAATCCGGTTGCGGAAAACGGCGGCGTCGTGCAAATCGCGCCCGACCAGCAAATGGTCGCCGTTGCCGAGCACGAAGACCGAGCACAGCACGTTGTGGGTCTCGGCGCCGTTGCGCGTTGTGACCTGGATCGGAAAGAGAAACCAGCCGGGGCGCACCTGCCGCGCCTCGCGCGGCCATTGCGACAGGTTTCCGGCCAGCGGATTCAGCGACGGATCGGTGACGAGATAGAGCATGTTGTCGGCGCGGCCGGGCGCGCTGCGGTCGCGGATGACCTGGAGCAGCCCCTCGATTTCGTGCTGCTCCTGCAAGCCGCGGATCTCGGCGTCGACCGTGGCCTCGATCTGGCGTTCGAGGAAGTCCGCGGTCGAAATATAGAAGAAGACCAGCAGCGCCAGAACCGAAGCCGCGAACAGCACGAAATAAACCGCGGCGATGCGAAAGGCGTTGGTGTGGAGAAAGCGCCAAATGTCGAAGCCGCGCATGGTGACGGGCATGGCCTATGTCACGCTCAGGCGATAGCCGGCGCCGCGCACGGTTTGCAACATCGGCTTGTCGAAGCCCTTGTCGAGTTTCTGCCGCAGCCGGCTCACATGCACGTCGATGACGTTGGTCTGCGGGTCGAAATGATAGTCCCAGACGTTTTCGAGCAGCATGGTGCGGGTGACGACCTGGCCGGCGTGGCGCATGAGGAATTCGAGCAGGCGGTATTCGCGCGGCAAGAGCTCAATCTCGCGGCCCGCGCGCGTCACGCTGCGCGCCAGCAGGTCCATTTCGAGCGATCCGGCCTTGAGCTTGACGGTGGCGCCCGCGGCCGGGCCGCGCCGCAGCAGCGCCTCGATGCGCGCCAACAGCTCGGCGAAGGCGAAGGGCTTGACCAGATAGTCGTCGCCGCCGGCGCGCAACCCTTTGACCCGGTCGTCGACCGCGCCCATGGCGGAGAGGATCAATACCGGGGTCTTGATCTCCGCCGCGCGCAAGGCGGCGACCAAGGCGAGCCCGTCCATGCCGGGCAGCATGCGGTCGACGATGAGCGCGTCATAACCGCCGCCCGAGGCCATGAACAGCCCGTCGCGGCCTTCGAAGGCGCGATCGACCACATAGCCCGATTCGGCCAGGCCCTTGGCGATGTAATCGGCCGTCTTGCGGTCGTCCTCGATCAGCAGGAGCTTCATGCCCGGGGACGATAGCGGGCCGGGAAGGGCACGAAAACCCCGGCGCGAATTAAAGCGCGGTTAGACGGTCGGGGCGAAAGCCGGGCCAAAATCGGACCGGGAAGCGGCTCCCGGCCTAGGTCAATGTCGTGACGAGCGCCACCAGCCAGCCCAGTAACAGCACGGCGGCGCTTTGGCGGTCAAAATCTTTGGTCGGCATCGGTTTCCCCTTTGGTCAGAAGGGAAGACTAGCAAAGGAACATAACAAGAACAATAGCTATCTGACTCTGTCAGCCAATACGCCATCGCCCTCGAGATCTTCACCCGCTGCGTCGCCGGTGCCCCAATCCCGCACGAAATAGCGCCCGCGGTCGAGGCGGATCAGGCGGCCGCTTTTCTCGAGATAATTCACGGCGTTATAGACCGCCTTCGGTTCCGGCGGCTTGGCGGTTTTCCCCAGCGCGGTGAAGATGTCGGAAATCGACCAGACCTGGCGGGGATCGTCCTTAAACAGGGCCACGACATTGCCGTAGGCCTCGTTGCCGCGATTCTCGGACGGCGCCTCGCTGGTGATCTCCTGCAGGCGTTTCCGGTAGGCCAGCCGCTGGTCCGCGGGCAGGCTGCCGATCAGCAGATCGAAGGTTTCTATGGAACGCGCCATGCGAACCGCCGCCGCATCCCGTTCGACGCGGATGCGCTCGATCTC
>DATNMV010000020.1:0-6585 GCA_035602175.1 Allostellaceae bacterium | reverse complement strand
GGCCCTGGGAATCAAAATTCCAATGACCCGGCTCGATGACGCTCTGAGACAAAACTTCGAACGCGTCTTCTCCGCTGCCCGGACGGGCGGCGATGGGCTATGATCGGCGTCAATCAAGGCGGGGACCAGGGGGCATGAGATTTCCACGGCGATGGATTCCGGCGGCGTTGGCCGTTTTGTTGCTGGCGGCTAGTCCGGTCTTGGCGCAAAACACCGCGTCGCCGCCCCCGGCCCGCGATGCCGTCCACCAATCCTTCGCGCCGATCGTCAAAAAGGCCGCGCCGGCGGTGGTGAATGTTTACTCGCGCCGCGTCGTGCGCAATCAGTCGCCGCTCCTCAACGACCCGATTTTCCGCCGCCTGTTCGGCAATGAGCTCCAGCGCCTCGGCATTCCAAGCGAGCGCGTGCAGAATTCGCTCGGCTCCGGCGTCATCGTCGATCCCAACGGCCTTATCGTCACCAACTTCCACGTCATCAAGGACGCGCAGGATGTGACCGTGGTGCTGTCCGACCGACGCGAATTCGACGCCAAGATATTGCTGAGCGACGAACGGCTCGATCTCGCCGTGCTCAAGATCAACGTGCCGAACGAACGCCTTCCGGTGCTGGAACTGGGCGACAGCGACCAGTTGCAAGTGGGCGACATGGTGCTGGCGATCGGCAATCCCTTCGGCGTCGGCCAGACCGTGACCAGCGGCATCGTCTCGGGCCTGGCTCGGACCGGCATCGGGCTCAGCGATTTCGGCTCCTACATCCAGACCGACGCCGCGATCAATCCCGGCAATTCGGGCGGCGCATTGGTCGACGTCGACGGCAAGCTGATGGGCATCAACACCGCCATCTTCTCGGAAACGGGCGGTTCGGTCGGCATCGGTTTCGCCATTCCGTCGGTCCTGGTGCGGACGATGGTCGATGCGGCCGAACACGGCAAGCATGTGGCGCATCCCTGGCTCGGCATCATGGGCGAGGACGTCAGCGCCGACGACGCATCCAAGCTCGGCCTGCCGCGCCCGACCGGCGTGCTGGTGAAGGACGTGTCGCCCGGCGGGCCCGCCGCTCAGGCCGGCATCAAGGCCGGCGACGTCATCCTCGCGATCGAGGGCCACGATATCGACGATTCCGATAGCCTGCGATTCCGCCTGGCGACGCTGGGCATTGATGCGCCGGCTAGGCTGACGCTGTGGCGCGACGGCAAGTCACGCGATGCCACGGCGATGTTGGCTACGCCGCCGGATACGCCGGCACGCGAAGTGGCCGAGATCGAAGGGACCACGCCGATGGCGGGCGCTACCGTGGGCAATCTCAATCCCGCCTTCAACGAGGAGCTCAATCTCAAATCCGACCAGACCGGCGTGGTGGTGACGGCGGTCAAGCCCGGATCGCCGGCGGCGCGGCTCGGCGTTCAGCCCAATGATCTGGTGACCAGCGTCAACCACCACAAGATCGATACCGTGACGCAGCTGCGGCAGGCTTTGGGCGTAGGCGCCGCGCCCTGGACCATCGTCATCCGCCGCAGAGACAAGACCTTCACGGTCGTGGTGCGATGATCGGCCTATTCGAGCAACAGGCGCCCCGCCCGCTCGCCGACAAGCTCCGGCCCAAGACGCTCGATGAGGTGGTGGGCCAGGACCACCTGCTCAAGCCCGAGGCGCCGTTGGGCCGCATGGTGGCGGCGCGGCGGCTGGCTTCGATGATCCTGTGGGGCCCGCCGGGTTGCGGCAAGACCACCATTGCCAGGCTGCTGGCCGAAGCGACGGAGATGCATTTCGAGCCGCTCTCCGCCGTCTTCTCGGGCGTGGCCGATCTGAGGAAGATATTCGATGCCGCCAAGAAGCGCCGTCTCGGCGGTCATGGGACGCTGCTTTTCGTCGACGAGATTCACCGCTTCAACCGTGCCCAGCAGGACGGGTTTCTGCCCTTTGTCGAGGACGGCACCATCACGCTCATCGGCGCGACAACGGAAAATCCGTCTTTCGAGCTGATCGGGGCGTTGCTGTCGCGCTGCCAGGTCTTCGTGCTGCACCGGCTGGACGAAGCGGCGCTCGAAACGCTGCTCGAGCGCGCGGAGTCGGCCTTGAAGCTCAAGCTGCCGATTGACCAAGAAGCCAGACAGGCGCTGAAGGCGATGGCCGACGGCGACGGACGCTTCATCCTCAACCTCGCCGAAGAACTGGCGGAACTTCCCAAGGGCACCAAGCTCGACACGGCGGGCCTCATGGCGGCGGTGCAGAAACGCGCGCCGCTCTATGACAAGGCGCAGGAAGGCCACTACAATCTCATCAGCGCACTGCATAAATCGGTTCGCGGTTCGGATGTGGACGCGGCGCTTTACTGGCTCGCCCGCATGCTCGCCGGGGGCGAGCATCCGATCTACATCGCCCGGCGCCTCGTGCGCATGGCGGTGGAAGATGTCGGCATGGCCGATCCCGCTGCGCTGCCGCAAGTGATCGCCGCCTGGGAAACCTATGACCGTCTCGGCTCGCCCGAAGGCGAATTGGCCCTGGCGCAAGCGGTGATCTATCTCGCCACGGCGCCGAAATCCGTGGCCGGCTACATGGCGTTCGGCCAAGCCATGCGGGTGGCCAAGGAAAGCGGTTCGCTAATGCCGCCGATGCATGCGGTCAACGCGCCGACCAAGCTGATGCGCGATCTGGGCTATAGCGAGGGCTATGTCTACGATCCGGACACCGAAGAAGGATTTTCGGGCCTCGACTATTTTCCCGAGGGGATGGAGCGGATGAATTTCTATCGCCCGATCGAGCGCGGCTTCGAGCGCGAGATCAAGAAGCGGCTGGATTATTGGGAAAAGCTTCGCGGCCAGGCGCGAAACGCACCGCCGAAAAAGCAGAAATAAGCCACATTGCCGGCCCATCCCCGCCACGGATCGGTTTGATCCTATCGGCTCATGCTGCCCTGCCATTCAACAATGGAGGTCATTCATGTCACGCCGATATACCCCCGTTCTCACGCTTGCCGCCGTTTCGCTTCTCGCCGCCGGCTGTTACAGCCCGCCGCCGCCGGAACGGATCGTCGAGACGCCGCCGCCACCGCGTGCGGTAGTCATCCCTCCCGCCTCGCCCGACGAGCACGCCGTGGTGATCGCGCCGACCGAGCCGCCGCCGGCGCGGGTCGAGGTTATTCCCGCGCCGCCTTCCGACGTTGTCTATTGGGTGCCTGGCCATTGGCGCTGGGATAGCACCGGCGGACGCGGCGGCTGGACCTGGATTGCCGGCTATTACGCCGACCGGCCTAACCGCACCGCGACCTGGGTCGACGGTCATTGGCAGCAAAGCTCGGCAGGCTGGGTCTGGGTCGAGGGTTACTGGCGCTAAATTCCGCCACAATTCTTATGGCTAAATTGGGCCGTTCCCGCCGCCGGCGCGCGGCGGGAACGGTGCTCGCCTTGGCGCCCTATAAACCGGTTACAAACACCCTGGAGCGAACCGCTATGAATAAATCATTGCTCGCTACTTGCCGAATCGGCGCCGCTGCGTTGGCGCTGATGGTCGGCCTGTCCATGGCTCAAGCTGCGCAAGTCTATGTCAATGTCGCGCCGCCCGATCCCCGAGTCGAGGTCATGCCGCCGCCGCCGCCCGGCCCACCGATGGAATGGCGACCCGGCTTTTGGCGCTGGAACGGCGCGCAATATGTTTGGGTTCCCGGCCATTATGTCCACCCGCCCCGCATGGGCGCGCATTGGGTCCCCGGCCACTGGGCGCAAGGCCCGCGGGGTTGGCTGTGGGTTCGCGGCCACTGGGCTTGAGCACCTAGGCCGTAGCTGACATTCCCCGGGGCCGGATAGCGGCCCTAGGGTGGTGTCCCGCGCGCGCCGCGGCTAAATTCGCGGCATGGGGCAGGTTCAATCCATCGCGGTCTCGGCCGATGATTCCGAGATTCGCCTCGACCGCTGGTTCAAACGGCATTTTCCCGGACTGGGCCATGGCAGGCTGGAGAAGCTTTTGCGCACCGGCCAGATCCGGCTCGACGGCAAACGCGCGCGGGCCCGCGACCATGTGACCGCGGGCCAGGTCGTACGCGTGCCGCCCTTGGGCGATCTCGACCCGGCATCCGCGCCGCCACGCCAACCCGCACCCACCAGCGCGCGCGAGGCACGGCTGATCCAGGCCACCGTTCTGCACCGTGACGACGACGTGATCGTGATCGACAAACCGCGGGGCCTGGCGGTGCAGGGCGGCACCAATACCACGCGCCATCTCGACGGCATGCTGGATGCGCTGAAATTCGGCGCGGATGAGCGCCCGCGCCTGGTCCATCGCCTCGACAAGGACACCAGCGGCGTACTAGTGCTGGCGCGCAACGCGCGCGCGGCGGCAAAGCTCGCCCAGGCGTTCCGCGAGAAATCGACGCGCAAGATCTACTGGGCCGCGGTGGTTGGATCGCCGGAACGGCGCCAAGGCCGTATCGACCAGAAACTCGCCAAGCTGCCGGGCCGCCTCGGCGAGCGTGTCGTGCCTGATGAGGAAGGCAAGCGGGCCGTCACCTATTACCGCACTGTCGCCCATGCCGGCGACCGGCTCGCCTGGATCGCATTCGAGCCAGTGACCGGCCGCACCCATCAACTGCGCGCGCATAGCGCCGCTCTGGGCACGCCGATCCTGGGCGACGGCAAATATGGCGGTGCTGACGCGCATGTGAAAGGCGTGCCGGGGTCACGGCTGTTGCATCTCCATGCAAGGGCTCTGGCGATCCCGCATCCGCAGGGCGGCACGCTCATCGTCATGGCGCCGCTGCCACCGCACATGAAGGAGACCTGGGCATTCTTCGGTTTCGAGGAAGGCCAGGAACGTGATCCCTTCGCCAATCTCGCGCCGCAATAGATGAAACGCTTCTACAAAGAGACCTCGTTCGCGGCGGCGGAGGGCGGCTATGCCGTGCTGTTGGACGGCAAGCCGATCCGCACACCGGCCAAGACCAAGCTGGTGGTCAAAAGCCGGAACCTGGCGGAAGCGATGGCGGCCGAATGGCAAGCGCAAGGCGAGACGATCAAGCCGGACGATCTCCACCTCACCCGCCTCGCCGGCTCGGTCGTCGATCTGGTCGAGCCGCGCCGTGCGCAGATTATCGCTGAGATCGCCAAATACGCCGGCACCGATCTGTTGTGTTACCGCGCTTCGACCCCGCCCGAGCTTGCCACCCGCCAACACGAAGCTTGGCAAGTGCATCTCGATTGGGCCGGCGAGCGTTACGCGCCCCTGGCCGTGACCCAAGGCATCGCGCCGTTGGAACAAGCGCCGTCCGCGCTCGATGCTTATGCGGCGGCGGTCGCCGCATATGACTCGATGATCTTGGGAGCACTTTATCTCGCCACGTCTGCCTTGGGCTCGCTGATATTGGCTCTGGCCTTGATCGAAGGACGCGTCGATGCCGAACAGGCTTTTGCCGCGGCCGAGCTCGATCAAACCTTCCAGATCGAGCGTTGGGGCGAGGACGCGGAAGCCGCCAGGCGCCGCACGGGAATCAGGGACGACATCGCGCTGGCGGCGCGTTTCGCCGAACTTCACCGCGCCGGATAGGCCGGGCTGGCGTGGATTTGCTGTTGGTGGGATAGTTCGCAGGCCCGAGGGGAGGCATCATGCGCGAGATATTGCGGCGGTTGGAGGAAAAGCGCCAAGCCGCGCGCCAGGGCGGCGGCGAAAAACGCATCGCCCAGCAACACGAAAAAGGCAAGCTCACCGCGCGCGAGCGGCTGGAGCTTTTGTTCGATCCCGGCTCCTTCGAGGAGTGGGACATGTTTGTCGAGCACCGCAGCCACGATTTCGGCATGGAGAAGCAGAAGATTCCCGGCGACGGCGTGGTCACCGGACACGGTCTGGTCAATGGCCGCCGCGTCTTCGCCTTCAGTCAGGATTTCACCGTGTTCGGCGGCTCGCTCAGCGAGGCCCATGCCGAAAAGATCTGCAAGATCATGAACCAGGCGTTGCAAGTGGGAGCACCGGTGGTCGGCATCAACGATTCCGGCGGCGCGCGCATCCAGGAAGGCGTCGCCTCGCTGGCGGGATATGCCGAGGTGTTCCAGCGCAACGTTCTAGCCTCGGGCGTAGTGCCGCAGCTGTCGCTGGTGATGGGGCCTTGTGCCGGTGGCGCGGTCTATTCCCCCGCCATGACCGATTTCATCTTCATGGTGAAGGATTCCTCTTACATGTTCGTCACCGGCCCCGACGTGGTGAAGACGGTGACCCACGAGACCGTGAGCCATGAGGAGTTGGGCGGCGCGGTGACGCATACCACGCGCTCCGGCGTGGCGGATCTGGCCTTCGATAACGACGCCGAGGCGCTGCTGCAATCGCGGCGTTTCCTCGATTTCCTGCCGCTTTCCAACCGCGAGAAGCCACCCGCGCGACCGACATCCGATCCCGCCGACCGGCTGGAGAACTCGCTCGACACGCTGGTGCCGGGAAACCCCAACAAGCCCTATGACATGAAGGAACTGATCGAGAAGGTGGCGGATGAGGGCGAGTTCTTCGAGCTGCAACCCGCCTTCGCCAAGAACATCATCACCGGTTTCGCGCGGCTGGAAGGGCATCCCGCAGGATTCGTCGCCAACCAGCCGATGGTGCTGGCCGG
>DATNMV010000019.1:0-5890 GCA_035602175.1 Allostellaceae bacterium | reverse complement strand
ATCCGGCGGCGCCAAACCCGCGGCCAAGGCGCCCTTCAAAACCTCCGCTTCGGGCGCCCGCCCGCCCGGTTCGCAAGGCGAGGTGGCGGCGCGCCAGGCGCTGGCGCAACAGGCCGAAGAGCGGCGCAAGGCGGCGACGCGCAAGCTGTTCGCCCGGCTGCGTTCGCTCGAGGCCATCATCGGCGCCGATCTCCGCAAACGCGGCAGCCTGCTGCTGTCGCAGGCGGTCGATCAGTGGTACGCCGAGGCGATCAGCGCCACCGCGACCGATGTCAGCATCACCAATGCCGCGCGGGCGGTGATTTCGCACATCTAAGTTGTCGGAGAATTGGCGCGACTACTGCGCCGCCGCCGTGCTCTTGAACAGCTTCAGGCCGTGCAGCAGATCGACCGCGCGCACGAACTGATAATCGCTGTCGGTGCCGATGGTGTTGATGTCGAGCGCGGCGGTTTCGGGCCGCGCCAGCGGCGTGGCGCCCGGCGGCAAAACCCCGGACGGCGGCGTCGCGGGCGCCGGCAGCGCGGCTCCGGCGGGAGCCGGGGTGGAGGAAGGCGGCGCCGCGGCCGTGACCGGGGTCGCATCGGTGTTCTTGAGCGCGCCCTTCAGATCGGATTCGTGCAAGGTGTCGGCCACCGCCACCTTCTCGATCTTGGCCGGCTCGACCACCACGTCGGGATCGATGCCCTTGGCCTGGATCGAGCGGCCCGAGGGCGTGTAATAGCGCGCAGTGGTGAGGCGGATGGCGCCGCCGCTTTCCTTCACCGGCAACACGGTCTGGACCGAACCCTTGCCGAAGGAACGGGTGCCGAGCAGCACGGCGCGGTGCAGATCCTGCAACGCGCCGGCGACGATCTCCGAGGCCGAGGCCGAACCGCCGTTGATCAGGACGACGATCGGCAAGCCGCGCGCCAAATCGCGGTCGGGCTGCGCCTCGTAGCTGCGGTTGTCCTTGGCCTGACGACCCTTGATCGAGACGATCTCGCCCTTGTCGAGGAAATCGTTCGACACCTGGATCGCCTGGTCGAGTAAGCCGCCCGGGTTGTTGCGCAAATCGAGCACGATGCCGGCGAGCTTGTCGCCCGTCTGCGCCTTGATCGCCTTGATCGCCTGCTGCACCGCGCTGTCAGTACGCTCGGAGAACGAGGTGACGCGGATATAGCCGATGTCGCCGTCCTGGACATGGAACTTGACCGGATCGACCTTGATATCGCCGCGGGTCAACTTCATCTCGAAGGGATCGACGCCTTGGCGGCGCATGGTGAGCTTGACCTGGGTCCCGACCGGGCCGCGCAACTTGTCCACCGCCTCGCTCAGTGTCATGTCGGTGACCGGCGCGTCGTCGATGGCGAGGATCAGATCGCCGCTCTGGATGCCGGCCTTGGCTGCCGGGGTGTCGTCGATCGGCGAGATCACCTTGACCAGGCCGTTCTCCATTGTCACCTGCATGCCCAGTCCGCCGAATTCGCCCTTGGTCACCACCTGCATCTCGCCGTATTCCTTGGCGTCCATGTAGCTCGAATGCGGATCGAGCGAGGCCAGCATGCCCTTGATCGCGCCCTCGGCCAGCTTCTGGTCGGTCACCGGCTCGACGTAATTGGTGCGCACCACGTTGAAGACCTCGCTGAACAGGTTCATGCCGGCGCCGCCGTTTTCGAGCGCGTCGCTGGGCGAGGTCAAGATCAGCACGGCGAAGACGGCCACCGCCGCCAGCGCGCTCGCGCCGCCGAGGAGGAAATAGCGCAGGGATCGGTTCATTTTTTATCGGTCCGGATCGGGTCTACAGCCGCGGCAGATTAGCCTTCCGCGCCGCCGGTGCAAGGTCATTCGGCGGCGCTGGCGGCGGGGGCGGGGCGGCGGAAGGCGTCCAGCAACGCCTGCTGGCGCTGGGCCGCCTCGGCAATGGCCTTATCCTTAACATGGCCGTAACCCCGGATGCGCGCCGGCAGGGAGGCAATCTCGACCGCGATGGCGTGGTTTGCAGGCGCCAGATCGGGCAACAGCGCGCGCAGCGTATCGCGGTATTGTGACATCAGCCGGCGCTCGACGCGCCGCTCCGCCGTACGGCCGAAGGGATCGAGCGCCGTGCCGCGCAGGAATTTGAGCCGCGACAGCAGGCGAAAGGCCTGGAACGCCCAGGGGCCGTAGGCCCGCTTCTGAAGGTGGCCGGTCGCCGGATCGCGCTTGGCGAAAAGCGGCGGCGCCAGGTTGAATTCGAGCTGGTAATTGCCGGCGAATTGATGACGCAGGTTTTTCATGAAATCGCCGCCGGCGTAAAGCCGCGCCACCTCATACTCGTCCTTGTAGGCCATGAGCTTGAACAGGTTCTTGGCCACCGCCTCGGCGAGATCGGAACCGCGACCGAGGCGCGATTTCTCCGCGCGCTCGATCTGGGTGACGAATTCCCGGTAGGCGTTGGCATAGGCCTCGTTCTGGTAGCGCGCGAGGAAGCGGGCGCGGTGCGCGACGATCTCGGCCAGGCCCGAGGGAGGCGGCGGTTCATGCGACGCCAGGGGATGCACCAGCGCCGCGACCCGCGCGTGGTCGTGCGCGGCCAGGCGCCCCCAGGCGATTGCGTGCTTGTTCATCTCGATGGCGACGCCGTTCAACTCGATCGCGCGCTCGATGGCCTCGAGGCTCAAGGGGATCAGCCCCTTCTGGAAGGCGTAGCCGAGCAAAAACAGATTGGCGGCGACGCTGTCGCCCAGCAACGCCGTGGCCAGGACGGTGGCGTCGACGAAATCGGCGTTCTTGTCGCCGGCGGCGTTCCGGATCGTGCGGCTCATCGACGCGATCTCGAAATCGACGTCCGGATTCATGACGAAGGCGGCGGTGGGCTGGTAGTCGCTGTTGACGATGGCGCGGGTGACGCCGTTCTCGATCCGCGCCAGCGCCGCCGCGCTCGCCGATACCACCATATCGCAGCCCAAGAGAAGGTCAGCGCCGCCGGCGGAAAGCCGCACAGCGTGCAGGTCCGAGGGATCCGGCGCCAAGCGCACATGGCTCATCACCGCGCCGTTCTTCTGCGCCAGGCCGGTGAAGTCGAGCACGCTGCAGCCCTTGCCCTCGAGATGCGCTGCCATGCCCAGCAGCACACCCACGGTGATGACACCGGTGCCGCCAATGCCGGTAATGAGGATGTTGTAGGGCTCGCCCAGCGGCTTGGACGCGGGCAGCGGCAATCCCGCCAGATGGTCGGCGATGGAGCGCACCGATTGGCGGCTTTCGAGCCGGCGCAGCTCGCCGCCATGCACGGTGACGAAGCTCGGACAGAAGCCCTTGAGACAGGAGAAATCCTTGTTGCAGGAAGACTGGTCGATCATGCGCTTGCGGCCGAATTCGGTTTCGACCGGCTTGACCGCGACGCAGTTCGACTGCTCCTGGCAATCGCCGCAGCCCTCGCACACCTCCTCGTTGATGAAGACGCGCTTGGCCGGATCGGGATAGGTCCCGCGCTTGCGGCGACGGCGCTTTTCGGCGGCGCAAGTCTGGTCGTAGATCAGGATGGAAAGGCCCGGAACATCGCGCAAACTCCGTTGCACAGCGTCGAGTTCGTCGCGGTGGCGGATTTCGGTGCCGGGGGCGAAGCCTGAATCCTTCGGATATTTGTCCGGCTCGTCGGTGACCACCACGATCTTCCGGGCGCCCTCGGCCGCGACCTGGCGGCTGATCTGCGCCACGCCGAAATGGCCTTCGGCGGTCTGGCCGCCGGTCATGGCGACGGCGTCGTTGTAGAGAATCTTGTAGGTGATGTTGACGCCGGAGATGGCGGCGGCGCGGATCGCTAGCATGCCCGAATGCACGTAGGTGCCGTCGCCCAGATTCTGGAATACGTGCTGGTCGGACGAGAACGGCGCCTGGCCGATCCAGGACGCGCCTTCGCCGCCCATGTGGCTGTAGGTCTGGGTGTTGCGCGGCATCCAGATCGCCATGAAATGACAGCCGATGCCGGCCAGCGCGCGGCTGCCCTCCGGCAGCTTGGTCGAGGAATTATGCGGGCAGCCGGCGCAGAAATAGGGCATGCGCTGCGCCGTCTTGGGCGCGGCCTCGGACAGGCTTTCGAAGGAGACGAGCCGCGCCAGGCGCTGCTTCATTTCGGGCGTGGCCGCGTCCAGTTTCTCCAGCCGGGATACGATCGCGCGCGCCACCATGGTGGGATCGATCTCGCCCTGGCTCGGAATCAGCACGGCGCCGTCCTCGTCGGTCTTGCCGGAAATCCGCGGCCGCCGCGCGGCCTCGAGATTGTAGAGGATGCGCATCAGCTGATCCTCGAGGAAGCCGCGCTTTTCCTCGACCACCAGCACCTCGCGCAGGCCCGCGGCGAAGCGCCTTGCGCCCTCGACCTCCAGCGGCCAGACCATGCCGACCTTGTAGAGCCGGATGCCCAAGGTCTCGCAGGCGCGCCGGTCGAGGCCGAGATCGTCGAGCGCCTGGCGCACGTCGAGATAGGCCTTGCCGCTCGCCAGGATGCCGAAGCGCGCGCGCGGCGGATCGAACACCAGCCGGTCGATCGGATTGGCGCGGGCAAAGGCCGCCACCGCCGCCATTTTCGGCCCGTGCAGCCGCGCCTCCTGCTGCAGCGGCGTGTCGGGCCAGCGGATGTTGAGGCCGCCCGGCGGCATTTCGAAATCCGCCGGAATCACCAGCTTGACCCGGGACGGATCGACCAGGATCGAAGCCGAACTTTCGACCGTCTCGGCGATCGCCTTGAAGGCCACCCACGTTCCGGAGAAGCGCGACAGCGCGAAGCCGTAGATTCCGAAATCGAGATATTCCTGCACCGTCGCCGGGTTGAGCATCGGCATCATCGCGGCCAAGAACATCTGCTCACTCTGATGCGCGGTGGTCGAGGACTGGCAGCCGTGATCGTCGCCGGCGATGGCGATCACGCCGCCGTGGCGCGAGGTGCCGGCGTTGTTGGCGTGTTTCAAAGGATCCATCGAACGGTCGACGCCCGGCCCCTTGCCGTACCAGATGCCGAACACGCCGTCGAATTTTGCGCCGGGGAAGAGATTGACCTGCTGGCTGCCCCAGATCGCGGTCGCCGCCAAATCCTCGTTCACGCCGGGCTGGAAATGGATGTTGTGCGCGAGCAGATGCGCGCGCGCCTGCGTCAAGGCGCCGTCATAGACGGCGAGGGGCGATCCCCGGTAACCCGAGATGAATCCGGCGGTGTTGAGACCGGCGACGCGGTCGCGCTCCTGCTGCATCATGGGAAGACGCGTCAGCGCTTGCACGCCCGACAGGAACACCCGGCCCGAGGGCCGGGTGTATTTGTCTTCGAGCGTCACCTCCGCGAGCTTGATGCCCGTCATGGCCGTCTCCCTCGCGATTGACTCTAGGACCGCGCGCGCGCGGCGGCAATGGCCTGGCGGCGCGGCTTATGCGATTGCGCAAAGCCCCCGAAAGCAGTGCAAAAACTTCGCTTTGCCGGGCGGCCCGGAAAGTTCCTGTCCGGCCCGGGCGGAAAGCCGGCAGGTCGCAGAATCGGCGCGGTTCAGGACCAGAGCCGCTTGCTGGCGATGCGCGCGCCGTCGCGCATGGCCTCGAACTTCGCCCACACCACCGTCGGATGGACTTCGGTGTGATAGCTGGCCTGCGAGGAAAAGCCGCAATCGGCGCCGGCGATCACGTTCTCGCGCCCGACCAGCTTGGCGTAGCGAATGAGCCGCTCGGCGATCAGCTCGGGATGTTCGACGATGTTGCTGGCATGGGTGATGACGCCGGGGATCAGCACCTTGTCTTTCGGCAGCTTGACGCCCTCCCACAGGTGGTATTCGTGCTCGTGGCGCGGATTGGCCGCTTCGAAGCTGTAGGAGCCGGCCTTGACCGCGAGCATGTGATGGACCACATCGGCCAAGGCCGCCTCGTGGATGCGCGGGCCCTCGTTGA
>DATNMV010000018.1:0-9280 GCA_035602175.1 Allostellaceae bacterium | reverse complement strand
CTTGGCCTCGACCTGCTCGCGGAGCTTCTTGTCCTCCTCGGCATGGGCTTCGGCGTCCTTCACCATCTTGTTGATGTCGTCCTTGGACAAGCCGCCCGAGGCCTGGATGCGGATCTGCTGCTCCTTGCCGGTGGCCTTGTCGCGGGCCTGGACCGAGACGATGCCGTTGGCGTCGATGTCGAAATTGACCTCGATCTGCGGCACGCCCCGGGGCGCCGACGGGATACCCACGAGGTCGAACTGGCCCAAGAGCTTGTTGTCGGCCGCCATCTCGCGCTCGCCCTGGAAGACGCGGATTGTCACCGCCGTCTGATTATCCTCGGCGGTGGAGAAGGTCTGGCCCTTCTTGGTCGGAATGGTGGTGTTGCGGTCGATGAGCCGCGTGAACACGCCGCCCAGGGTTTCGATGCCCAGGGAAAGGGGCGTCACGTCCAGCAGCAGCACGTCTTTGACCTCGCCCTTCAACACGCCCGCCTGGATGGCGGCGCCGACGGCGACCACCTCATCCGGGTTGACCGAGCGGTTGGGCTCCTTGCCGAAGAACTGCTTCACCGTCTCGATCACCTTGGGCATGCGCGTCATGCCGCCGACCAGGATGACCTCCTGGATCTCCGAAGCCTTGAGGCCGGCGTCCTTGAGCGCGTTGCGGCAGGGATCGATGGTTTTCTGGATCAGATCGTCGACCAGCGCCTCGAGCTTGGCGCGGGTGAGCTTGATGTTGAGATGTTTGGGCCCCGCTTGGTCGGCGGTGATGAAGGGCAGGTTGACCTCGGTCTGCATCGAGGAACTGAGCTCGATCTTGGCCTTTTCCGCGGCCTCTTTCAGGCGCTGGAGAGCGAGCCGGTCGTTGCGCAAATCGATGCCCTGCTCCTTCTTGAATTCGTCGGCCAGGTAATCGATCACGCGTTTGTCGAAATCCTCGCCGCCGAGGAAGGTGTCGCCGTTGGTGGATTTCACCTCGAACACGCCGTCGCCGATTTCGAGCACGGAAATGTCGAAGGTGCCCCCGCCCAGGTCGTAGACCGCGATGGTGCCGGATTTCTTCTGTTCGAGCCCGTAGGCGAGCGCCGCCGCGGTGGGCTCGTTGATGATGCGCAGGACTTCGAGACCGGCGATCTTGCCGGCGTCCTTGGTGGCCTGGCGCTGGCTGTCGTTGAAATAGGCCGGCACGGTGATGACCGCCTCGGTGACGGTCTCGCCCAAATAGGCCTCGGCGGTTTCCTTCATCTTCTGCAGCACGAAGGCGCTGATCTGGGCGGGCGCGTATTTCTTGCCGCGGCTCTCGACCCAGGCGTCGCCGTTGTCGCCGGGAATGATCTTGAACGGGACCAGCTCCATCTCCTTCTTCACCATCGGATCGATGAAGCGGCGGCCGATCATGCGCTTGACGCCGTAAAACGTGTTCTCGGGATTGGTCACCGACTGGCGTTTCGCCGCCTGGCCGACCAGGCGCTCGCCCGATTCGGTGAACGCGACCTGCGAGGGGGTGGTGCGCGCGCCCTCGCTGTTCTCGATCACCTTCGCCTGCTTGCCTTCCATCACGGCGACGCAGGAATTGGTGGTGCCGAGATCGATGCCGATGACTTTGGCCATGTCCCTGTCTCTCCTAGCAGCGGAGATGCTTGCGGCCCGAATCGGCGCCGCGCCTTCTCCCCGGTCGGTCCCCCATAACCCCGGGAAACCCAGGGTTATATATGGACGCCGGGGCCGGTCTGCAAGGCTGGACCGGGGCCAAAAACCGCCCGAAACCGCCCCGCTCCCGGCTTGAGATGCCGCCGCGCCGGGGATTAGAGTGCGGCCTCGCCCCTATATTGCAGCGGGTATTGCAGCGAAAGGATTCGCATGAAACAGGCAGCGGCGATCGCAACCGGTTTGGCCCTGATGCTCATGGCCGCGCCCGTCCGGGCGCAAACCGCCCAGGACAACGACAACTGCCACGGGCGCAACAACGCCTCCTACGACACGATCATCGCCGGCTGCACCGCCATGATCCAGTACGGCCATTTGGCCGGACAGGATTTGGCCAATCTCTATTACAACCGCGGCCTCGCCCACAGCCTGAAGCGCGAATACGATCCGGCGATCCAGGATCTGAACCAGGTGCTGACGATTTCCGCCAACGACGCCGAGGCGCTGGCCGAGCGCGGCGCCGATTATTTCGGCAAGCAGGATTTCGACCACGCCTTGGCCGATTTCAACCAGTCGATCCAGCTCGATGCCAGGAATTTCCGCACCTATCAGAATCGCGGCGCGGTCTACAACGCCAAGGGCCTCTATGATAAGGCGGTGGCCGATTTCACCCAGGCCATCAACCTCAACCCCACCATCGCCCAGATCTATTATTCCCGCGCCATCGCCTATGACAAGCTCGGCCAGCACGACAATGCCAATGCCGATTTCGCCAAGGCCGCGCAGCTCGATCCGACCCTGAAGCGCCCGCAATAGGCGGGCGCGCGGCGTCTTAATGTCAAATTGACGGCTTGGACCGGGGCGCGGCGGCCAACCAGGCCAACACCTCTCCGGAGTTCCGATCCGGCGGGAAAACCGGGTAGAAGACGCGCTCGATCGTTCCGTCGCTTATCACGAGCGTCAGCCGTTTCAGCAGCGTCATGCCGCCGACCGCGAAGGTCGGCAAGCGCATGGCCCGGGTCAATTCGAGATGTTCGTCCGAGAGGATCGCAAACGGCAGGTGCAACCGCTCCGCGGCCTCGCGCTGATAGGCGGTATCCTGCGTCGAAAGGCCGAACAGACGGCCGACGCCCAGAGCTTTCAATTCCGCAAAGTGATCGCGGAAAGAGCACGACTGCGGCGTGCATCCCCGCGCGCCGGGGATGAGATCCCATTTGTCGGGATTTGCGATGCCGGGCCGGCCCGTCCGGGGATAGGCATAGACCACAACCCGGCCTGGCAACGCGGATAGATCGACCGTCGCTCCATCCGTCGCCGGCAGGGGGATCGACGACATCCGCATGCCCGTCAAGTGCCGCGCCGCCCCGTCGTCGACCGGCGCCGGAATCGTCGACCAGTCGGGGGTTTCGACGCTGCTGCTCACGGTTGCCATCCGAGACTCCAGAAACGGGCGCGCGGTCACGCCGGACCGGTTTGGACCGGCGGCTTGGCGACCCCGACCAGCGCCGGCCGCAACAGACGGTCATGCATGACATAGCCCGGCTGCAACAGCTGGGCGATTGTGCCGGGCGGGTATTCCCCGGTCGCGACCTCGTACATCGCCTGGTGGAGATGGGGATCGAAGGGATCGCCCAGCGCCGGCTCGACGCGCTTGACGCCGTGGGCTTCGAAGATCGCCCACAACTCGCGTTCGGTCGCGGCCACGCCTTCGATCACGCCCTTGGCCGCCGGATCGGATGAGATCGCGGCCTCGCTGGCGATGGCGCGGCGCAGATTGTCGGCGACGCTCAGCAGCTCCTTGGCGAAATTCGCCGCGGCGTAACGCAGCGATTCCTCGCGCTCGCGGACAAAGCGGCGGCGCTGGTTCTCGCCTTCGGCGAGCGCGCGCAAAAGCTTGTCCCGGGCATCGGCCAGTTCGGCTTCGAGCTTGGCGATTCTTTCCTCGGCCGTAGACTCGGGGCCGGAATCCGGCGTCTCCGGCGCTTCCGGCACCCGGTTCTCGGTTTCGTCGCGCGCGTTTTCGTCGTTCATGTCTATCCCAGAATCCGGCCGATCACCTTGGCGGTGTAGTCCACCATCGGGATGATGCGCGCGTAATTGATGCGGGTCGGGCCGATGACGCCGATCGCGCCCACCACCTGCTCGCGCGAATTGCTGTAGGGCGCGACGATCATCGAGCATCCCGCCACGCCGAAGAGCGGGTTGTCGGCGCCGATGTAGATGTGCACGCCCTGGCCGCCGCGCGTCGCGTCGAGGAGCCGCACCATCGCCTCCTTGGTCTCGAGCATGTCGAACAACGCGCGCAGCCGTTCCAGATCGCCCAGCGCGGTGACGTCGTCCAGCAGCTGCGCCTGGCCCTTGACGATGAGCGCGCTGTTCTCCGATCCGCCGGCCCAGGAAGCGAGGCCCGCGGCGACCAGCTTGGCGGTGAGCTCGTCGATTTCGCCGCGCCAGGCCGCGATCTCGGTGAGGATCGCCGCGCGCGCGTCCTCGACGGTGCGGCCCACCAGCCGCGCGTTGAGATAATTCCCGGCCGCGACCGTGGTCGATGGCAGGGTCCCGGCCGGCACGTCGATGATGCGATTTTCGACCACGCCGTCTTCGGTCACCATCACCACCAACGCGCGGCCCGGAGCCAGCGGCACGAATTCGATGTGGCGCAACGGCCGCTCGATCTTGGGCGAGATCACCAGGCCGGCGCAGCGCGACAGCCCGGCCAGCGCCGAGGTCGCCTCTTCGAGCGCCTGCGACAGGCTCTTGCCGGCGGCGGCGCAGCGGCCTTCGATGTTGCGCCGTTCGTCCTCGCTCAATCCGCCCAGCTCCAACAGCCCGTTGACGAAGAGCTTAAGGCCCGCCTCGGTCGGCAGCCTTCCGGCCGAGGTGTGCGGCGCGAACAGCAGCCCCTGCTCCTCCAGATCGGCCATGACGTTGCGGATGGTGGCGGGCGACAGGTCAAGCCCGCCCTTGCGCGCGAGCGTGCGCGAACCCACCGGTTCGCCGGTCTCGACATAGGCGTCGACGATCAGGCGGAAGATCTCGCGCGAGCGGTCGTTCAGTTCGGTGATGATCGGCTTGGGGGGGATTTGGGTCATGAGCCCGACATACTTAGGAAACGCGGCCCCCCAGGTCAACCCAACGGTCAATCCAAGGGTCGGGCCAAGCGGCTCTTTACCCTGGCGTCCCAGCGGACTAGCTTCACCCGCTCAAGCCGGAAAGGAACCCCATGCCGCGCCCTTCGGGCCGTGCCGCCGATGCGATGCGCGCCGTGCGCCTCGAGCCCAACGCCGCCAAATACGCCGAAGGCTCGTGCCTGGCCGCGTTCGGCGATACCCGCGTGCTGTGCTGCGCCACGGTCGAGGACAAGCCGCCGCCCTTTTTGCGCAACACCGGGCGCGGCTGGGTGACGGCGGAATACGGCATGTTGCCGCGCTCGACCCACACCCGCACCGACCGCGAAGCCGCGCGCGGCCGTCAGACCGGCCGCACTCACGAGATCCAGCGCCTGATCGGCCGGAGTTTGCGCGCCGTCACCGATCTCGCCGCGCTGGGCGAGCGCCAGATCCGCATCGATTGCGACGTGCTCCAGGCCGATGGCGGCACCCGCACCGCCGCCATCACCGGCAGCTACGTGGCGCTCCACCTCGCGCTCAAGCACCTCGTGGGCCAGGGGCTGCTGCCCGCCTTGCCGCTTTCGGATCAGGTCGCGGCGGTTTCCTGCGGCATCTGCGCCGGCGCATCGGTGCTCGATCTCGACTATGCCGAGGATTCCACCGCCGAGGCCGACGCCAATTTCGTCATCACCGGCCGCGGCGGCATCATCGAAATCCAGGCCACCGCCGAAAAGGAGCCGTTCGCCGAAGAGCGCTTCAACGCCATGCTCGGCCTGGCGCGAAGCGGCATCGCTTCGCTCGTCAAGCTGCAGCGCGAGGCCCTGGGTCTTGGCGCGTAAGCGGTCGGGTGGCCTGCGCGGCCAACGCCTGGTCGTGGCATCGCACAACCCGGGCAAGCTGGTCGAGATCTCCGCCCTGCTCGAACCCTACGGCGTCGAGGCAGTGGGTGCCTCCACGCTGGGATTGATCGAACCGGCCGAGACCGGCTCGAGCTTCGAGGAGAACGCCGAATTAAAGGCGAAGGTCGCCGCGCGCGCGAGCGGCCTGCCGGCTTTGGCCGATGATTCCGGCCTGGTGGTGCCGGCGCTGGGCGGCAAGCCCGGCATCCATTCGGCGCGCTGGGCGGGTGCCGCCAAGGATTTCGCCGCGGCGATGGGCCGCGTCCAACGGCTGCTCGGCGGCTTGAAGGACCGACGCGCCTTTTTCGTGGCCGTGCTGGCATTGGCCTGGCCCGACGGGCGGGTCGAAACCTTCCGCGGCGAGGCGCATGGGACCCTGGTGTTTCCGCCGCGCGGCGGGCGCGGCTTCGGCTACGATCCGATCTTCTTGCCCGAAGGCGGCAACGAGACATTCGGCGAGATGCAGCCCGAGGCCAAGCACAAGATCAGCCACCGCGCCAAGGCCTTCGCCGCCTTCGCCAAGGCGTGGCTGGGACCGGAATCGTGAGCGAGCTCGCGCTTTATATCCATTGGCCGTTCTGCAAGTCGAAATGCCCTTATTGCGACTTCAACTCGCATGTGCGCGAGGGCGTCGACGCCACGCGCTGGCGCAACGCGCTCTTGGCCGAACTCGATCATTGGGCAGACGAAACCGAGGGCGCGCAAGTATCCACCGTCTTCTTCGGCGGCGGCACGCCCTCGCTGATGGAGCCCGCGACGGTGGCAGCGTTGATCGAACGCATCGCCGCGCGCTGGGGCTTGGCACCCGAAGCCGAGATCACGCTCGAAGCCAACCCCACCTCGGTCGAAGCCGCCCGCTTCCGCGATTTGCGCCAGGCGGGCGTCAACCGCGTCTCGCTCGGCGTCCAGGCGTTGAACGACCGCGATCTTAAATTTCTCGGCCGCGGCCACAGCGTCGCCGAGGCGCGCCACGCGGTCGAACTGGCGCGCCGGCATTTCCCGCGCTTTTCCTTCGATCTGATCTATGCCCGGCCCGGACAGGAGACCGCGTCCTGGCGGGCGGAATTGGCCGAGGCGCTCGCCCTGGCCGGCGATCATCTCTCGCTCTATCAGCTCACCATCGAGCCCGGCACCGCTTTCGCGCCGGCGCATGCGCGCGGCGATTTCGAGTTGCCCGGCGACGAGGAAGCCGGCGAACTTTACGAAACCACCCAAGAGACGCTCGGCGCGGCCGGGCTGCCGGCCTACGAGATTTCGAACCACGCCCGGCCCGGGCGGGAATGCCGCCACAACCTCGCCTATTGGCGCAGCCAGGATTACGCCGGCATCGGCCCGGGCGCCCATGGCCGGCTTTGCGCTGGTCCGGGGCGCTATGCCGCGCGCCAGTTCCGCGCGCCCGAAACCTGGCTCGAGGCGGTGGAACAGCACGGCCACGGCACCGAGGAAATCCGCCGCCTGTCGCCGGACGAGCGCCGCGCCGAACTTCTCATGATGGGCTTGCGGCTGGCCGAGGGCGTGAGCGCCGCCCGCTTTCTCGCCGCGACCGGGCGGTCCTTCGAGGACGATCTCGGGCGCGACCGGCTGGCGCCGCTCATCGAAGGCGGCTTCCTCGCGCTCGACCGATCCGCCCTGATCGCCACGCCGGCCGGGCGCCAACGCCTCAACGCCGTGCTGGGAAGGCTACTGGCCTAGCGGCTGAAAGCTGCTCGGGGCCGGGTCGACCTGCGCCGGCACGCCCCTTTGCACCTCGAGCACGGCCAGGCCGCGCTCGGCCAGGCCGTCCGGCGTCAGCCGGAACAGCCCGTCGAGCCCGACGAACCCCGAAGGATTGGCAAGCGCGTCGAGCGAATAGCCGCCATCGGGCGCTACCTTGGCGAGGTTCACCGCCAGCGCCGTGGCGTCGTAGCCGAGCGTGGCGAGCCGCGGCGGTTGCTGCTTGTAGAGGTCGATGTAGCGTTTCTGGAACGCGGCGCGCAGATCGGGCGCGGGCGCGGCGTACCAACCGCCGCTCAGGGCGGGCTCGACGCCCAGGCCGGATTCGTCCCACAGGCCCGTGCCCAGGATCTTCACCGTGTCGGGATCGATGCCGTTATAAGGCAGCAGCGGCGCCAGCAGCCGGAGCCTGCCGCCGCCGTCGGGAATCATCAGCGCGTCGAAATCCACCGTCGTGGCGAAGCGCTTGACCGCCGGATCGAGATTGTTGTCCGCCGGGTCGTAATAGCCGATGCGCGCGAGCTGGGCGCCCGAAACCTGGACCGCATCCTTGAAGGCGTTGACCGCGATGTCGCCATAGGCCGAGCGCGGCGCCAGCATGGCGAAGCGGGCGTAGCCCTTGGCCTTGGCGAAGGCGACGACGCGCGCGATCTCCTGGTCCGGCTGGAAGCCCAGCAGGAAAACGCCGTTGCCGGCGTATTGCGCGGCGTTGGAGAAGGCCAGCACCGGCACATGCGCCGACGACGCCACCGGCTTCACCGCCTCGACCTCGGCGGCCAGCAGCGGACCGATGATGAGCTTGGCGCCCTGCGCGATCACGTCGCGCGCGGCGTCCGCCGCGCCCTGCGCCGCGCCCTGGGTGTCGCGCGGCAGGATCTCGACGCCGTTATCGGGCGCGTCGAAGAGCGCCATCTCCGCCGCCGCCAGCATGGCCTGGCCGAGCGCGGCGCTCGACCCCGACAGCGGCAGCAGCAACCCGACCTTGGGCGGGCCGAGCACGATCTCGGGCTGCGGCGGCACGCCGGGCGCGGGCGGCGCCTCGGGTGCCGCGGGCTGCACGGTCACGGGCGCTTGCGGGCGCTTCGTCACTCCCGGTATCGTCATCCCCGAGCAGGAGACCAGCGCGAAGGCGGAAAGGGCGAGCCATGCCGCGAGATAAAGGCGCGGGCGCGGGCCGGCGGGCGAGAAAAAGCGGCGGCTTATCAGGCGCGGTCTCCCTTGCGGCCGGAACGATCGGTCCAGAGCCTATAGAGGCCGTTCAGCCAAGTAAACTCGCTCCCGGGCTTTACGTGGTCTCGACGCCGATCGGCAATCTCGGCGACATCACGCTGCGCGCGCTGAAAACTCTCGCCGGGTCCGACGCCGTGCTGTGCGAGGACACGCGCATCACCGGCAAGCTGCTCGCGCGTTTCGGGATCTCCGCGCGGCAAATCCCCTATCACGACCACAACGCCGAACGCGCGCGGCCGGAAATTCTCCGCCGCCTCAAAGCGGGCGAGGCGCTGGCCCTGGTTTCGGATGCGGGCACGCCGCTCCTGTCCGATCCGGGCTACAAGCTGGTGCGCGACGCGATAGAAGAAGGCATATCCGTGACCGCGATCCCCGGCGCCTCGGCGGCGCTGGCGGCGCTGGTGCTGTCGGGCCTGCCGCCCGATGCTTTCCTGTTCGGGGGATTTCTTCCGGCCAAGTCGGCGGCACGCAAGCGCGCCTTGCAGGAATGGAAATCGGTGCGCGCGACGCTGTTGTTCTACGAAGCCGCGCCGCGCTTGGCCGCTTCCCTCGCCGACATGGAAGCGGTGCTGGGCGACCGCCCGGCATCGGTTTCGCGCGAGTTGACCAAGTTTTACGAGGAGGTGAAGCGCGGCACCCTCGCCGGGCTTGCCGCGTTTTACCGTGAAGCGGGCGCGCCAAGGGGCGAGGTGGTGGTGG
>DATNMV010000017.1:0-3049 GCA_035602175.1 Allostellaceae bacterium | reverse complement strand
AGTTTAATGCGTCCCTATGAATGGCTGGATATACGGGGTCCGCTTGAAGAAGACTTGGCCAAGCCTATTCGTTATTACCTTTCTTGCCACGTCCTTGGTCGGCATTTTAACGGCTAACGCCGCCGACTTCTTAACCGTGACCGCGGCCCTGATCCCCGGGCTCGACCTGCGCCGCGAAGCAGACCTGCCCACCGTGCTCAGTGCGGAGGATGCCGAACGCTACCGGCTGATCCTGCTGCTCCAGCAAAACGGCCAGTGGTCAGCGGCCGACCGCGAGATCAGCGGCCTCAAGAACCCCTTGCTGATGGGCCATGTCCTGGCCCAGCGCTACCTCCATCCCCAGTACCGGTCGAACTATGCCGAACTGGCCAATTGGCTCGGCCTCTATCGCGACCAACCCGAGGCCAGGACGATCTACAGCATGGCCATCCAGCGCCTGCCCGCCGGAACCGCCCCGCCCGAAAAGCCCGACACCCAGTCACTGGTCCCCCAAGCCGCCATGGGCGACAGCGACTTCGTCCCCCGCAGCACCGTGGGCGGCACCGATTCTCCCGCCGCGCTGTGGCAGGCGGGCCTCGCCGATTGGCGCGCCGGCAAGTTCGACGAGGCCGGCAAGCAGTTCCAATCCCTGGTCAAGGCCAAGGGCCAGTCGTCCTGGACCGTCTCGGCGGCGGCGTTCTGGGCGGCGCGCGCCGAGCTCAAGAGCAAGCGGCCGGAGCATGTCGCCTATTGGCTCGGCATCGCCGCCGAGCGCCCGCACACCTTTTACGGCCTCATCGCCCGGCGGCTTTTGGGCGTGGACAATTATTTCAACTTCGACAGCGAGCCCTTCACCGATCTCGACGCCCAGCTGATCAAGGGCATGCCGGCCGGAAAGCGCGCGCTGGCGCTGCTCGAGGTCGGCGATCACGCCGCCGCCGACGAGGAGTTGCGCCTGCTGGCGGCGAACGGCTCGCCCAGCCTGCTGCGCGCGGTGGCGGCACTGTCCGACCGCGCCAATCTGCCCAGCCTGAGTCTCCAGCTGGCGTCCATCCTGACTAGCCGCGACGGCCGCAACCACGACCACGCGCTCTATCCGGTGCCGCGCTGGACGCCGCATGGCGGCTTCACCGTGGACCGCGCGCTGCTGTTTGCCGTGATGCGCCAGGAGTCGCTGTTTGCGCCGCATGTGGTGAGCACCGCCGGCGCCCGCGGCCTGATGCAGCTGATGCCGGCGACCGCCAAGCTGATGGCGGCGCAGACCGGCGAAACGCTCAACGCCATCGACCGGAACATGCGCCACGAGGAGCTGGCCGACCCCGAGATCAACCTGACCCTGGCGCAGGAATACATCCAGGGCCTGCTCCACGACGAGCGCAACAACCTGATGTTCTTCGCCATCGCCTATAACGGCGGCCCGGGCGCGCTGGAGCATTGGAAATCGCTCCAAGCGAGCTACCGCGATGACCCGCTGCTGTTCCTCGAAAGCATCCCGGCCGGCGAGTCGCGCATTTTCACCGAGCGGGTGCTGACCAATTACTGGATCTACCGCCTGCGCCTCAACCAGCAGACACCCGAGCTCGATGCGCTTGCCGCGGGTCTATGGCCGACCTATACCGCTCTCGACAACCCAGAGCCGGATAGTCGCCATGTCGCCGACAATCAGTGAGCAGCGCCCCTTCCTGCCCGTCAACATCGCGGTCCTGACGGTTTCCGACAGCCGCGACGAAGCCTCCGACAAATCCGGCAAGACCCTGGCCGAGCTGATCGAGGCTGCGGGCCACAAGCTCGCGGCCAAGCGCATCGTCAAGGACGACCAGGGCGCGATCGTCGCCCAGCTCAAGGCCTGGATCGCCGACGCTGCCATCGACGTTGTGATTTCGACGGGCGGCACCGGCGTCACCGGCCGCGACGTCACGCCCGAGGCCTTCCACGCGGTTTATGAGAAGGAGATCGCCGGCTTCGGCGAGCTGTTCCGCATGGTGAGCTACCAGAAGATCGGCACCTCGACCATCCAGAGCCGCGCCACCGCCGGGGTTGCCGGCGGAACCTATCTGTTCGCGCTGCCGGGCTCGCCCGGCGCCTGCCGCGACGGCTGGGAGATCATCGCGCCCCAACTCGACAACCGCCACCGGCCCTGCAATCTGGTCGAGCTGATGCCGCGGTTGAAAGAGCACCTCACCGCCACGCGCTGACGCCGCCGCCAAGGACTGTGGCGGAATCATGTTCTTGATATGTTCCTATAAGCGGCGCATGATGCGGTGATGGATGACACCGAGATCGTGCGGAACCTTGTTCGCCCGCTGACCCTGAAAGGCCGCGGCGCCGCCAGCAACATGACCGGCCGCTTCGAGGCCGAGCAGCGCCAGGCTTTCGACGACGGCTGGGGTTCGGCCGACGAGGAGCCGCCGAAGCGCGACACGCTCTATACCACCGACGCCACCAAGACCATCATCGCGCGCAACGATTCCCCCGACATCCCGTTCGACCGCTCGATCAATCCCTATCGCGGCTGCGAGCATGGCTGCATCTATTGCTTCGCGCGGCCCTCGCACGCCTATCTGGGCTTGTCGCCCGGGCTCGATTTCGAAAGCCGCATCCTGGTCAAGCCAGAGGCGGCGCGGCTGCTGAGGGCCGAACTCGCCAAGCCCGCTTATCGCTGCGCGCCGATCGCGCTCGGCACCAACACCGATCCCTACCAGCCGGCCGAGCGCAAATTCCAGATCATGCGCGGCATTCTCGAAGTGCTGCGCGAAACCCGGCATCCGGTCACCATCGTCACCAAATCGGCGCTCATCCAGCGCGACATCGACATCCTCACCGAGATGGCCGCGCTGCGGCTCGCTTGCGTCACCGTGTCGGTGACGACGCTCGACCGCAAGCTGGCGCGGGTCATGGAGCCGCGCGCCGCGACGCCGCAGCGGCGGCTTGAGACGATTGCTGCGCTGGCTCGGGCCGGGGTGCCGACCGGGGTGTTGTCGGCGCCGATGATCCCGGCGCTCAACGATGCCGAGATGGAGGAGATCCTCGCCGCTGCCAGGGAGGCGGGCGCGATCACCGCCGGGTACAC
>DATNMV010000016.1:0-6229 GCA_035602175.1 Allostellaceae bacterium | reverse complement strand
AGGATGAAGGCGGCATGCCAGCTTCCCGTCATACTTGAAATCGCCGCGGCGACGGGCGCCAGAAGCGTCGCCGTGCCCTTGGCGGTATAAAGGAATCCCGCGTTGGTGGCGGCGTATTTGACGCCGAAGGTATCGGCGCAGATCGCCGGAAACAGGCTGTAGATCTCACCCAGGGTGAAATAAACCAGCGCGCTCAACAGCACGAAGATGCCGGGGTCGCCGCCGAAGAAGAACAGCGAGCCGATCCCGGCCGCCTGGAGGCAGAATGCCAAGGCCATGGTGTTCTCGCGGCCGAGATGGTCCGACAGCCAGCCGAAAAAAGGCCGCGTCAACCCGCTCAGCACGCGGTCGATCGCCAGCGCGAAGCTCAGCGCCGGCAGCATCAGCCCGGCGAAGCCCACGCTCATATCCGCCACGCCGAAATCGTGAGCGATCGGCGGCAGCTGTGCGATGGCCGACAGTCCCGCCGCGCCCACCAGCGCGAACATGGCATAAGTCACCCAAAAGGCCGGCTGGCGCAGCATCTCGCCCGGCGTGGCGTCGCGCAAAGTCTGCTTGAGCCACGGGCTGGGCTTGAGCGCGCCGCGCCGGGGCACGACGAACAGCAATCCCAGCAACAGCACGATCAACCCCTGGCCGAGGCCGAAGCGCAGGAACGTCACCGCATAGCCGTAGGCGGCGATCATGTGCATGATCGGCAGCGCGGTGATGGCCGCGCCCGCGCCGTAACCCGCCGTGACCAATCCCACGGCCAAGCCGCGCCGGTCGGGAAACCACCGCAGCGCGTTGCCGACGCAGGCGCCGTAAACCGCGCCGGCACCGATCCCGCCCAGCCCGGCGGATGCATAAAGCAGGCTTAGCGAATCCGCCCCGGCGTTGACCATCCAGGACAGGCCCACCAGCGCGCCGCCCGCGACCATCACCGGCCGCGGCCCGAAGCGGTCGGCGAGCCAACCCGCCGCCGGCACGATCCAAGTCTGGGTCAGCACGAAGATGCCGAGCGCCAATTGGATGGAGGCGCGTTCCCAATGGAATTTCTCCTCCATCGGCGCCACGAACAGAACCCAGCCATATTGCAGATTGGCGATGGTCACCATGCAGACGACGCCCAGAACGAGCTGTATCCAACGCTCGGCCGGACCAGTGCGGGACGCCTCGACGAAAGACATTTCCTACCTCTGCCACGCCATTTTTATTTTTCCGGCTCCCGCATTGCGGCAGACGGATCGCGTTCCACGCATTGGACAAAGAAACCCGCCGCAATGCAAGGCAGCGCGCCGTCATAATCGAAAATCCGCTGCGAAAAAAATAGGCGGGGCCGAAGCCCCGCCCAAGAAGCGGTCAACTATACAAGGCGGCTATTCGGCGGCGCGCAAACGCATCGTGCTGTTGGCGATATGGCGGGCGCGCAACGGTTTCAGCACGAACAGCGCCAGCGCCACCACGACAAAGTTCATGATGGCGGTGATAATGAGCACCTGGTACCAGCTGCCAGTCAAAATCTCGATTTTGTTCGCCAGCGGCACCAGGAACGCCGACGTGCCCTTGGCGGTATAGAGAAACGCGGCGTTCACCGTCGCGTATTTCGTGCCGAAAGTGTCGGTGCAGGTCGAGGGGAACAGGCTGAAAATTTCGCCCCAGGTGAGGAAGATGAAGCCCGCGCAGACCATGAAAGTCCAGGGCGACGTTCCCGCCGAGCCCAGCAGCCAATAGGCGATGCCGCCGAGGCCGAAGGCAACCGCCATAGTGTATTCCCGGCCGATCTGGTCGGAAATCCATCCGAAGAAAGGTCGCGCCAGGCCGTTCATCACGTTGTCCACCACCAGCGTCACGGTCAAGGTGGTGGCGCCCAGGAACAGCACCGAATCGGCGACGTTGTAATCCTTCGCGATCAGCGCGATCTGCGCGGTCGCCATCAGGCCGCTGCCTGAAACCAGGACGAACATGACATAGAGCAGCCAGAATATCGGCGAGACCAGCATCTTCCCCGGCGAAAGACTCTGCGTCGACTGGATAACATTGACGAGGGTCGTCACCCCGCGCACTTCTCCCGGCGAGGGTTGCCGCAGCAGCCATGCCAGAGCGAAGACGATTGCGCCCTGCACCAGCCCGAACCAGAAAAATGCCGCCTGGTAACCGTTGGCGGCAATCACCATGCGGATCGGGATCACGGTCAGGGCCGCGCCGGCGCCGAAGCCGGCGGCGGTCAATCCCACCGCGAGACCGCGCCGGTCCGGGAACCATTTCACCGCGCTGCCGACGCAGGTCGCGTAAACCGCGCCGCCGCCGGCGCCGGTGAGCGCCGCGCCGATATAAAGCGCCGTGATCGTTTGCGCCTGGGAATTGAGGATCCAGCCGATGGCGACCAGGATGCCGCCTGCGGCGACGACCAGCTTCGGTCCGTGCTTGGGGCCGAGCGCGTCGCAAATCCAGCCTTCGACCGGGGTCAGCCAGGTTTCGAGCGCGATGAAGATGCTGAACGCGAACTGGATGTCGGAAACGGCCCAGCCCTGTGCCTTGCTCATCGGCGCGACGAACAATGTCCAGCCGTATTGCAGATTGGCGATCATCACCATGCAGACGACGCCGGCGATGAGCTGCCACCAACGATTGGGCGAACTCAATTCGGTGGATTTGTCGGTCATTTCCTTCCCCCTTGGGAGGGCCCAGCCGGGAGCCCGCCAGTTGCTTTGCCGTGCCACGCGCTTGAACTGCGCATTTCCTTGCCCATTCAATACGGCAGAACCGCCGATGGCAAGCGGGTATTTGCTTGCGAGCTTGCGCAAAAACCCCAGGTTTTTCGCGCCTTTCCGGCTGCTTTCGCATCACATTACCGAGGCATAATGTGATCCGTGCCGGTGCGAATAATTATCAAGCAGCGAGGATGGCGGGGCGCGCGGTTCGCTTGTGACGGGCGCGGCCTGTTTGTGCGCGGGACGAAGCTGCGGATTCCTCATGCTTGTCTTCCGTCTCTCCCGGGACGGCATGGGTCCGCGCGTGCGGCATCCGTTATTCCCGGCACTGAGCCTCATCGATTTTTCTCCGGCGAATTCGGCAACGCGCTGCCGCCGATGCTCACCGCGGCGATGATCGCGCTGTGGCGGCGGCACGGCGCGGTCGCGGCGCTGGGCGTACCGGTCATGCTCGCGGCGGCGGCGCTGGCGATGCCGGCCGTGATCGCACTGACAATTCCACTGAAGGCGCCGCTCCCCCGCCACGGCATCGGCTGAAGGCTTCGACTCGCGGCGATGCAACGAGTCGCAATCGATTGGCGGGCCGCGCGACTCGTTTCAGGAGCGACTCGGAAGCCCTCGAATCCCTTTGAAATATGCGGGTTTCATTGGACCCGCGCCCTGCCTTCGAGTATGAGGGAATTGTTGCAAGACGGCGGAATCGGCAGAAGCCCTTCGGCTGTCTCTTTTCTAGGCGGGGTCCGGTTCGTCACGGATTGTGAAATCGTCCGCATCCAGAGGGGGAACGCGGTACAGCGAAGAAGGGAAAATTCCAATGAGCAAACAAGTTCTCATCGATGCGTTGAAAGCAATCGGCCTTCGGGCCGTGGACGCCAATCAGGCGGTCGATACGGTCACCGAAACCATCGCCGGCGAATTGCGCAAGGGCGAGCGTTTCAGCATTCCTGGCTTCGGCACCTTCGCCGTGAGCAATCGCGCGGCGCGCATGGGCCGCAATCCCCGCACCGGCGAGGAGATCAAGATCAAGGCGAGCAAGGGCGTGCGCTTCAAGGCGGGCGCCAAGCTCAAGGCTTCGCTCTAAATTCGATCCGCTGCTTTTTTTGCGCGGCGCCGGCCGGGATTTGAATGCCCCGCCGGCGCCGCGGCGTTTTGGGTTCAGCCCGCTGCGGGCTTGCGCGCCACCATGTCGACCAGCGCCGACATGCCGTGATGCCCGCCGCCCTCGTGGATCTCGGAATCATGCTCTTCGAGATGGAGCAGATCGAATCCGGCGAAGGCCCGGCGCAGCAGCTCGGCGGTGTAAAGGTGTCCGATATCCTTCGGGCCGCCGGTGCCGTATTTGAGTTGATCCGGCCGGTAGCCCTGGAGGAACAGGATTCCGCCAGGCCTCAAACATTCGCCGATGCGGCGGAAGATGGTCTCGCGCAAGGCGGGGCCGGCGAATTGGCAAAAGATGCCGGCGACCACGTCGAAGCGGTTGCCGCCCCAATCCCAGGTTGCGAGGTCGGCGCATTCGGTCGCCAATTCGACGCCCGCGCGCGCCGCGAGTTTCTTCGCCTTCTCGAGCGCCACCGGCGAGAAATCGACCGACAGCACCGCGAAGCCCTGCTGCGCCAACCAAACGCCGTTGCGTCCTTCGCCATCGGCGACGGAGAGCGCCGTCAACCCCGGCTTCAGGCCCATCGCCTTGAGCCGGGGGGCCTGGGAAACGAGGAAGGCGTTGGGCTGGGTCCCGAAGACGTAATCCGCCTGCGCGTAACGCCCGTTCCAGCGATCCAGCGCCTCGCTCTCCTTCATGTTCATCCTCCCCACACGAAATAGCCCCTAGCCCCTCGTGCCCATTGGGGTTTTTGACCCGGCGCGGTGGATCAAACGGCTCCTTGCAGCCTATAATCCCGCAGGGTAGTCCAGGCCTTTCTTAAGGCATCGCCGGTGTTTTCGCATTGTTCTTTATCGCGGGGTAGCCTGCGCCCCGCGCGGCGGTCCGGAACTTCCCAACAGCGCGGTAGGTTTATACCCTGTCCTTTGGCGGGGTAACGGGAGGGCAAACGGGCAAAAGGCCGGCAAGACTTCGGCGGGGTCGCCGCGATCAGGGATCCCGCTCGAGCCCCGCATCTCGTCTAGCAGCAACTTTACGGCCTCGCGCGCCATGACATGAACCCATTCCCCGATAAACCGCGCCAGCCGCCCCGGCTGCTGGAGAAATACCACCTGACGCATCGCCGCCTGGTGTGGATCGGCGTTGGCTTGCTCGCCGTCATCGCCGCCTTGTGGTGGTTCACCGGACAGCACGGCAAGAACAACGCGCGCGCCACCGCGCCGCTACCGGTGGTTGCGGCGGCGGCGACCACCGGCGACATCGACATCACCTACACCGCGCTCGGTACGGTGACGCCGCTCGCCTCGGTCACGGTCCAGAGCCAGATCAGCGGCTATCTCACCGCGGTCGCGTTCAAAGAGGGACAGGAGGTGAAGGCCGGCGATGTTCTCGCCCAGATCGACCCGCGGCCTTACCAGGCGGTGCTCGATCAGGCCGAAGGGCAGCTGGCGCGCGACCAGGCGCAGCTCGACGGCGCGCGCGTCGATCTCACTCGCTATGCCACGCTGATGAAACAGGATTCGATCGCCAAGCAGACCTATGACGATCAGGCCGCCACCGTCCGCCAGCTCGAAGGCACGGTGCAGCTCGATCAGGGCACGGTCGATACCGCGCGCGTCAATCTCGGCTATTGCCGGATCACGGCGCCGGTTTCGGGCCGGCTCGGCTTGCGCCAGGTCGATCCCGGCAACTACGTCACCCCGTCGCAAACCAACGGTCTCGTGCTTATCAACCAGATGCAGCCGATTTCGGCGCTGTTCTCGCTGCCGGAAGACGATCTGCTGCCGATCCTGAAGCGCACGCATGCGGGCGCGACGCTGCCCGCCGCCGCCTTCGACCGCACCGGCGTCACCAAGCTGGCCGACGGCAATCTTGCGACGGTGGACAACACCATCAACACCACCACCGGCACCTTTCAGCTGCGCGCGAATTTCGCCAATGCGGACGAGATGCTGTACCCGAACCAGTTCGTTAACATCCAGCTCACGGTCGACGTGCTCAAGAACGCCATCGTCATCCCGTCATCGGCGATCCAGCGCGGCGCGCCGGGCACCTTCGTCTATCTGGTCAAGCCCGACGACACCGTGACGGTGCAGAAGGTCGTACTCGGCCCGAGCCAGGGCGAAAGCCAGGCGATCACCTCCGGCCTCGCGGCGGCCGATCTGGTGGTGACGGACGGCGCCGACAAGCTCAAGAACGGCGCCAAGGTTTCGCTGCCCACGGCGGCATCGCCGGCTTCGCCCGCGCCCGCCACCCCCGCGCCCGCCGCCCCCGCTCCGACCTCCGACCAGGCGCCGCCCGCGCCGGCCGACGGCGTGGCTCCGGCCGCGGCCGCGCCCGATCAAACGCCGCCCGCGCCGGCGGACGCAACCCAGCCGCCCGCCAATTCGGCTCCCGTCAATCTGGTCCCGGCCAATCCGCCGCAACACCAGCACCA
>DATNMV010000015.1:0-2170 GCA_035602175.1 Allostellaceae bacterium | reverse complement strand
AATTCCAGCAGGCCGCCGCCGCCAACCAAGAAAACCAGTCGCCCGGCGCGGTCGAACCCGCCGACGGATCGCCCGCCAAATCCGACGAGGGCGCCGAGGTGGTGAACATCGACAAGTTCCGCAAGAAAAACGGCCCGGCTTGACGGGCGCGGCGGAATAGGGCTTCTCTCGGCCCGTTTTCCCGATTCGAGGGCCGAATAGAATATGGGCGATAGTGATTTTCACGAGCTGTTCCCGCTGGGCGAGGACGACGCGCCCTACCGCAAGCTCACCTCGGATTACGTCAGCGCCGCCGATTTCGCCGGCCAGAACATGCTCAAGGTCGAACTGCCGGCGCTGACCGAGCTGGCGCATCAGGCCTTCGTCGATTGTGCCCACCTGTTGCGCCCGGGCCATCTGAAGCAGTTGCGCGCCATCCTCGACGACCCCGAGGCCTCGGCCAACGACAAGTTCGTTGCCTTCGACCTCTTAAAGAACGCCAATATCGCCGCCGGCAAGGTCTTGCCGATGTGCCAGGACACCGGCACCGCCATCGTCATGGGCAAGAAGGGCCAGCGCGTCTGGACCGGCGGCAACGACGCCGCCGCGCTATCAGCCGGTATCCGCCGCACCTTCACCGAGACCAGCCTGC
The DNA here is from genome assembly GCA_035602175.1 of Allostellaceae bacterium. GTDB lineage: Bacteria > Pseudomonadota > Alphaproteobacteria > ATCC43930 > CGMCC-115725 > REEB95. Next base: position 1,539 of record DATNMV010000015.1, on the reverse strand, counting down.
GCTACAGCCAGGTGGCGCCGCTTTCCATGTATGACGAGGTCAACACCGGCGACAATCTGCCGGCGCAAATCGACCTCTATGCCGACGAGGGCGACGAATACCATTTCCTGTTCATCGCCAAGGGCGGCGGCTCGGCCAACAAGAGCTTTCTCTATCAACAGACCCGGGCGGTGCTGAATCCGAAATCCCTGATCAAGTTCCTGGACGAGAAGATCAAGACGCTCGGCACTGCCGCCTGCCCGCCCTATCACCTGGCGATCGTCATCGGCGGCACCTCGGCCGAGATGAACCTCAAGACCGTGAAGCTCGCCTCCTGCCGGTATCTCGACACGCTGCCGGGCAAGGGCAACAAGTTCGGCCAGGCCTATCGCGACCGCGATTTCGAGCAGGAAGTGCTGCAATTGACGCGCGGCCTGGGCATCGGCGCGCAATTCGGCGGCAAGTATTTCTGCCACGACGTGCGCGTGATCCGCCTGCCCCGGCACGGAGCGAGCGTGCCCATCGGCCTCGGCGTCTCCTGCTCCGCCGACCGGCAGATCCTGGGCAAGATTTCGCGCGACGGCGTGTTCTTGGAACAGCTCGAGGCCAACCCGGCGCAGTACCTGCCGGAAATCGACGAGGGGAAACTGGGCGGCGACGTCGTCAACATCGACCTTAAGCAGCCGATGGCGCAAATCCGCAAGCTTCTGTCGCAATACCCGATCAAGACGCGCCTCGCGCTTAACGGCACGCTCATCGTCGCGCGCGACATCGCCCACGCCAAGCTCAAGGACCGGCTCGACAGCGGCCAAGGCCTGCCGCAATACGCCAAGGACCACCCGATCTACTATGCCGGCCCGGCCAAGACGCCCCACGGCTTCGCCTCGGGATCCTTCGGCCCAACCACGGCGGGGCGGATGGATTCCTACGTCGACCAGTTCATGGCGGCAGGCGGAAGTTTCGTGACCCTAGCCAAGGGCAATCGCGGCGCGGAAGTGCGCGAGGCCTGCAAGAAGCACGGCGGCTTCTATCTCGGCTCGATCGGCGGCCCGGCGGCGCGCCTCGCGCAGGATTGCATCAAGCGGGTCGAGGTGGTGGAATACCCCGAGCTCGGCATGGAAGCGGTATGGCGAATCGAGGTGGTGGATTTTCCCGCCTTCATCGTCATCGACGACAAGGGCAACGACTTTTTCGCCAAGCTCGCTTGAAGCGTGGATTATTGAACGAATAACAAGGTAGCGCGTGGCAGAGACCATCGACCTCGCGGCTCTGATCCGGGGCGAAAAAGCGCCCTGGGACGCTTTCGTGCGGCGCTATGCCGGATTGATCCTGTCGGCGGTGCGCTCCCAGGCGCGCGACGGCAGCGATATCGACGATCTGGTGCAGGAGGTCTTCCTTCGCTTGTGCAAGGACGGCTTCCGGCTGCTCAAGACCTATGACGCGACGCGCGCCGGGCTTTCGACCTGGCTCACCATCGTCGCCCGTTCGACCGCGCGCGACGTGCTGCGCCGCCGTCAGCCCTTGACCACGCCCTATGAGGCCGTGCCCGAATCGGCGCTG
>DATNMV010000014.1:0-2954 GCA_035602175.1 Allostellaceae bacterium | reverse complement strand
CACTCCGGCCACGTCGCCGTCGGTGATCAAGCACACCCGGGCGCCGGCTTCGCGCAGGGAGCCGATGATATCGGCGTGGCGCGGCCGATCCAGCACGCAGACGGTGATCTGCGAGACGTCGACGCCCTTGGCCTTGGCGAGCGCGCGGGCGTTGTCGGCGGCGCTCTTGTCGAGATCGATGACGCCCTCCGGGTAGCCTGGACCGCAGGCGATCTTGTCCATGTAGGTGTCGGGCGCGTTGAGCAGCGTGCCCTTCGGCGCCCAGGCCATCACCGCCAGGGCATTGGCCATCGCCTTGGCGGTGAGCGTCGTGCCTTCGAGCGGATCGAGCGCGATATCGATGCGCGGGCCGCCCGTGCCGACCTTCTCGCCGATGTAGAGCATCGGCGCCTCGTCGCGCTCGCCCTCGCCGATGACGATCTCGCCGGCGATGTCGAGCGCGTTCAGCGCGGTGCGCATGGCGTCGACCGCCGCCTGGTCGGCGGCTTTTTCGTCGCCGCGGCCCATCAGCCGCGAGGCCGACAGCGCCGCCGCCTCGGTGACGCGCACGGCTTCGAGCGCCAGGTTGCGGTCCATCATGCCGGAATTGTTATCGGACATGTTTCCCCCTCACAGCGTCTCGACCCGGATCAAACGCGGCTTTTCGCGCACGGTCTTGAGCCGGGATATGCGGCCGAGCGCGCGGCGCATGGAATCCTCGACCGTCTCGTGCGTGGTGATGACCACCGGCACCGCCTCGCCGGCTGGCCCACGGCCGCGCTGGATCATCTGTTCCATCGACACCTGCTCGTCGCGCAAGGCAGCGGCGATGTCGGCGATCACGCCCGGCCGGTCCAGCACCATCAGCCGCAGGTAATAGGCGCCGCGATGCCGCGCCATCGGCGCCGCCTTGTGCCGCGCCGCCGGAATTTTGAGGCCCGGCCCGGCGCGACCGCAGGCGATGTCGATGAGATCGGCGACGACGGCGGAAGCCGTCGGCTCGGCGCCGGCGCCTCGGCCTTCGAGCATGACCCGGCCGACAAAATCGCCCTCGACTACCACGGCGTTGAACACGCCTTCGACGTGCGCGATCGGCGTCGCCGCCGGCACCATGCAGGGATGGACGCGTTGCTCGAGACCGTCCTTGGTCAATCGCGCCAGGCCCAGAAGCTTGATGCGGTAGCCCAGCTCTTCCGCGAACTCGATATCCAGCGCCGAGACATAGCGAATGCCCTCGACAAACACGCCCTTGAAATCCACCCGGCCGCCGAAGGCGACCGCCGCCAGGATCGCGATCTTGTGCGCGGTGTCGACGCCGTCGATGTCGAAGCTGGGATCCTTTTCGGCATAGCCGAGCTTCTGCGCTTCCTTCAGCACGTCGCCGAAATCGCGGCGGCTGTCGCGCATCTGGGTCAGGATATAGTTGCAGGTGCCGTTGAGGATGCCGTAGACGCGGTCGATGGTGTTGGCGGCCAGACCCTCGCGCAGCGCCTTGAGGATCGGGATGCCGCCGGCGACCGCCGCCTCGAAGGCGAGCGCGACGCCGTTCTTCGCCGCCAGATCAGCCAGCTCGTTGCCGTGATGCGCCATCATCGCCTTGTTGGCGGTGACGACGTGCTTGCCGGCGGCGAGCGCGGCCTTGACCAGGCCGAGCGCCACGCCTTCGGTGCCGCCGATCAGTTCCACCACCGCGTCGACGCCGGCATCGGCCGTGAGATCGCGAAGGCCCCCATGCCATTTCGGCTTCGACAGATCGACCTTGCGATCGCGCTTGCGGTCGCGTTCCAGCACCGCGCGGAGTTCGATCCTGCGCCCGGCGCGGCGGGCGATGAGATCACCGTTGCGCGCAAGCAGCTGGGCCACGCCGGTGCCGACGGTGCCGAGCCCGGCGATGGCGATTTTCAGAGGCGGTTTCACGCGAATCTCCCTGGGGAGCCGTTTGTACCCTTGGAATTCGCGACTGGCGACAGTTTTTGGGGCAGGCCGAGTCGAGTTGATCGCCGATCCGGCGATCAATATTCCATGAACACTTCGGCGCGGGCCACGTCGTTGCCGCCGCGCGTGGGGGCGGCCTCGACCGAAATCTGGTTGGCGGGCACGCCCATTTGCGCCAGCGCCTGAGCCACGGCGTTGGCGCGGTCGAGCGCCAGATCGAGGCTCGACACCTGCTGCTGCACCGGGTCGCTGCCGGCGCCCAATTCGGCATGACCGACCACGCGGATGCGTCCGCCCGATTGCTTATAGAGTCCGGCGATCTCGCCGAGCGGCCCGTTATGCGCGGGGGTCAGCGAGGACGAGCCGGCGGCGAAAGTGATGTCGCCGACCGAGACCGACATGGCGCCGCCGCCCAGCGAACGCATGGCGAGATTGGTCTGCGATTGACGCGTCGCGGTGGGCGGTTGAGTGGGCGGCGTCGAGCTCGGCGCGGAAAGCGGGGCGATGTTCGCCGGCGGCGGTGGCGGCGGCGGGGTCTCGCCCTGCGGCACCGAACGCACGGCGGGGGTCTGCAGCGAGGATTCGACGGGCGGTTCCTGTCGCGCGGTCTGGCGGTTTTGCGCCGCAGGCGCGGCCGGTTTCGGCGGCGCCGAAGCCTGGGTCGGCTTCGTTTGGGCCGGCGGGTTCGATGCAACGGGCGGCAACGAGGCGGATTGCTGCGCCGGCGGGGAAGCCGCTGCGACGGCCGCGGGCGGCGGCGCGACGCCGGGGCCGGTCGGCTGCCCGGCCTCGAGCTGCTCGCCGCTGTACTTGGCGTTGTTGCGGTCGGCGATCAGGCTTTGCTGGAGCTTGTCGCGGTCGATGCCGCTGAGGGTGCTGTTGGGCTCGCCCGGCACGCTGGCCAGGTTGGGATAGTCCTTGTTGGTGCCGGCTTCGAGATTCTTCTGGTTGCGGCTCTGATCGTCCTTGGCGTCATTCTGGGAGCTGCCGGTGACGTCGCGGTACCAGGCCACCGGGTTGACGGCCTCCGGCACGTGGCT
>DATNMV010000013.1:0-6517 GCA_035602175.1 Allostellaceae bacterium | reverse complement strand
TTGATGGTGTCGTGGCCGAAATGGAGCTTGGCGAGCTCGTCGAGCCCGTGGCCGTGCTGCGCGCCGTCGAGCACGAACGACATCAGCATGGTGCAGTCGGTCGGCGCCACATGGATGCCGCATCCCGCGAGCACGGCGATGTCGTATTTGATGTTCTGGCCGATCTTGAGGACCGATTCGTCTTCCAAGAGCGGCTTTAACCGCGCCAGCGCCTTGTCCAGGGGAATCTGCTTGGGCGCCTCGGGCCGCTGCCGGGATTCGCCGCCGAGGTCGAGCGCGCCCTGTCCGCCCGCGACATGGCCCAAGGGGATGTAACAGGCGCGGCCCGGCTCGACCGCCAGCGATACGCCCACCAGCTCGGCCGCGGAGGCGTCGAGCGAGGTGGTCTCGGTGTCGACCGCGACCGCGCCGCGCGACGTGGCCTCGTCGATCCAGCGGTCAAGCGCAGCCAAATCCTGCACCAGCTCGTAATGCTGTTTCGCTTGGGCGAGCTTGGAAGGCGCGTCGGGTGCCGGCGCCTTGGCCAAGGAAGGCGCGTAGGACGGGGTCGGCGTCGGCGGCTTCGGCCGCTTGTCCCGGACCTCCCCGCCGGGGGCGGGATGATCCTTGGCGGCCTCGGCGAGCTTGCCCGAAAGCCGGTTGAGCAAGGAGCGGAAATTCTGCGCGCGCAGGAATTCGGTCACCTTGGCGGGATCGAACGGCTTCACCGCGAGCTCGGCCAAGGGAAGCGGCAACTTCACGTGATCGTCGAGGGTCACGAGCTTTTTCGACATTCGCGCATCCTCGGCGTGGTCCAAAAGCGTCTGGCGGCGCTTGGGCTGCTTGATCTCGCCCGCCTTCTTCAAAAGCGTTTCGAGATCGCCGTACTGGTTGATGAGCTCGGCCGCGGTCTTGACGCCGATGCCGGGCACGCCGGGGACGTTGTCCACGCTGTCGCCGCAGAGAGCCTGGACGTCGATCACCTGGTCGGGGCCGACGCCGAACTTGTCCTTGACCTCGGATGCCCGGATCGGCCGCTCGCGGATCGGGTCCCACAGCTCGACCTTGTCGTTGACGAGCTGCATCAGATCCTTGTCGGAGGAGACGATGGTGACCTTGGCCCCCGCCTTCACCGCCTCGCGCGCGTAGGTCGCGATCAGATCGTCGGCCTCGAAATCCTCCTGCTCGATGCGGCAGATGGAAAAGGCGTCGGTCGCGTCCCGCACCAGCGCGAATTGCGGGACCAGATCCTCGGGCGGGTCGGGCCGGTTGGCCTTGTATTCGGGATAGAGCCGGTTGCGGAAGGTCTTGCGCGCGACGTCGAACACCACCGCCAGGTGATCGGCGTCGGTCTCCTGCCGCATCTTCAACAGCATGTTGGAAAAACCCAGCACCGCCCCCACCGGCGTGCCGTCGGGCCGCGTCAAAGGCGGCATGGCGTGATAGGCCCGAAAGATGAAACCCGAGCCGTCGATCAGATAGACGTGCTTCGGCTTGGCCACGGGATTAATGGCCGGATTGGGACTTGCCCGGCTTACCCGGCTTTCGCGTCGCAGCGGGCCTTTTCACGAAGGTGCGCGAGCAATAGGGGCATTCGATCCGGCCGGCGGGCTGGAGATTGAGGTAGACCTTGGGATGGTCGGGCCCCCCGGCGCCGTTGCCGTCGCAGGAAACCGTGTCCTGGTCGGTCTCGATGGTTTCGAAGGGCATGCCCCGCGCGCCTCAATCTTTCCTTATATCAGGGCGGGCCGCTTGTTGACCCGCGCGCGGCGCGGATGATACGCATTCCCCCGGCACAATCAATGACCAGCAACGGATCGGATGCGGGCCGGATGGCGCCCGGCCTGGCGGTCGAGCTCAAGGGCTTGACCAAGATTTATCGCGGCGGCGCGCGCGAGATGCTGGCGCTCGACCGCGTCGATCTGTCGATTCCGCGCGGCGAGATCTTCGGCCTGCTGGGCCCCAACGGCGCCGGCAAATCGACCCTCATCAACATCCTGGCCGGGCTGGTGATCAAGACCTCGGGCACCGCCAAGGTCTGGGGCATCGACATCGACATCGACCCGCGCAACGCGCGCTCGGCGATCGGCGTGGTGCCGCAGGAAGTGAACATCGATTCCTTCTTCACGCCGCGCGAGCTGTTGGGCGTGCAGGCCGGGTTCTACGGCGTGCCCAAAGCGGAGCGCCGCACCGCCGAGCTGCTGGCCCTGCTCAGCCTCTCGGACCAGGCCGACAATTACGCGCGCACGCTGTCGGGCGGGATGCGGCGCCGGCTGATGATGGCCAAGGCGATGGTGCATTCGCCGCCGGTGCTGGTGCTGGACGAGCCCACCGCCGGAGTCGACGTAGAACTGCGCCGCCAGCTCTGGACCAACATCCAGACCCTCGCCGCCGCCGGCACCACCGTGCTGCTCACCACACATTACCTCGAAGAGGCGCAAGAGCTGTGTGGGCGCATCGCCATCATCGACCAGGGGCGGGTGGTGGCGTGCGACACCACGGCGGCGCTGTTGGGCAAGATCGACGAGAAGCGTCTGACGCTGTCGCTGGTGAAGCCGGTGGCGGTGCTGCCGCCGGGATTGGCCGCGCTCGGGCTCAAGCTCGACGGGCCGGACAAGATCGTGTTCCGCTACCAGCCGAGCCACGCCCGGGTAGGCGAGGTATTGGCCGCGGTGGCGGCGGCCGGACTCGCCATCCGCGACCTGTCCAGCGAGGAAACCGACCTCGAGGACATATTCCTGCGGCTCACCGGCCCGGGAGCGGGCGCATGAGGATGCGGCGGATTCGCGCTTGGACGCTCGCGATTCTTCTGACAGGCTGCGCCGGACCAGCCGTGACCGACATGCACGAAACCCACCCTCAGAGCGATTTTTCCCAGCCGACGGCGGACGCGCCGCGACTCGAAGACGGCGCCTTCATCGCCGATGACGGCGCGCGGCTGCCGATGCGCGCCTGGCTGCCCGCGGGGCCGGTCAAGGCGGTGGTGCTGGCGCTGCACGGCTTCAACGATTATTCCAACGCCTTCGAAAGCCAGGGCACGGCCTGGGAAAAAGCCGGCATCGCGACCTATGCCTACGATCAGCGGGGATTCGGCTGGTCGCCGGAGCGCGGCCGCTGGGCCGGCACAAGGCGCATGGCGCAGGACATGGCCGAGGCCAGCCGGCTGTTGAAGGCGCGCTATCCCGGCGTGCCGCTTTACATCCTCGGCGAGAGCATGGGCGGCGCGGTGGCGATCGTCGGCGCCTCCGGCACCGCCGGAGCCGAGAAGCCGGTCGCCGACGGCTACATCCTGATGGCGCCGGCGGTGTGGGGCCGTTCCAGCATGAACGTGTTCGAGCGCGCGGCGCTGTGGATCACCGACAGCCTCGCGCCGAGCTGGACGCTCACCGGCCAGAGCCTGCGCATCCTCGCCTCGGACAACATCGAGATGCTGCGCGCGCTGGGCCGCGACCCGCTGGTGATCAAGTCGACGCGCGTCGACACCATCTCCGGGCTGGTCGATCTGATGAGCCTGGCGCTTCAATCCGGTCCGCGCTTCGACGAGAGGACGCTGCTGCTCTACGGCGCGCATGACGAGTTGATTCCGGCGGCGCCGATGCGCGAATTCGTCTTGAGCCTGCCGCCGGCGGGGGCGGACCGCCGCCGCATCGCCTATTACCCGAACGGCTACCACATGCTGGGGCGCGACCTGGAAGGCGCCGTGGTGATCGCCGACATGCAGAGCTGGATGCTGCGCCCCAAGGCGCCGCTGCCCTCGGGCGTGGATCGGGAACCGCCGATCACGGCATCGCGAAATCCGGGAATGTGAACTTCGGCCGAGCCGTTGTCGTTCTATCGTGAGGAATATCGTGACGATGACGCAGTTTGGCCGCAATTGACGTGCACAAAAGAGCCGATTTTAGGGAGAACGCCGACATGACCGTGTTGAATTCCATCCGCCGTTTCCTGCTGCCGCTCGGGCTTTTGTGCCTCGCCTTGACCTGGGCCGCGCCCGGACACGCGCAGATGGCCCCGGGATTCTCGGTCAGCATCGCGCCCCCGCCCCTGCCGGTCTATTCCGAGCCGCCGCTGCCGGCCGACGGCTACATCTTCATCCCGGGCTATTGGGCCTGGGGCGGACCGAACGGCTTTTACTGGGTTCCGGGCACCTGGGTGCAGCCGCCGGCGCCGGGCCTGTTGTGGACGCCGGGCTATTGGTCCTTGGCCGCCGACGGCGTCAGCTATGTCTGGCAACCGGGTTATTGGGGACCGAGCGTCGGCTTTTACGGCGGCGTCGATTACGGCTTCGGCTATTACGGCACCGGCTATGACGGCGGCTATTGGGACAGCGGCTTCTTTTTCTACAACAGCCGGGTCCATAATTTCGGCCATGTTCGCGTCGCGCACAGCTTCCTCAAAGCCGTGCCGGCGGTTCGCAGCGCCCGGGTGAGCTTTACCGGCGCGGCGCGCGGCGGCGTCGATGCGCGGCCGGGCCCCAACGAGGACGCGGCCTCGCACGAACAGCACGCGCCGGCGGTCGATCTCCAGGTGCAACACGAAACCAAGGCCGCCACCATCCGCTCGGCGCCGGTCGCGGTCAATCACGGCAGGCCGCCGGTCGCGGCGACGCAGCAACCCGCCACCTTCACCGGCCACGGCATCGTCGCCGCCCGGCCGGTCACATCGCATCCGGCCCCGACGAGAGCCTCATCGCCGCCGCCGCAGTCGCAAAGCCACGGCTCGTCGCCGCCAGGCCAAGGCGACGACCGCGATCATCATTAAGAGTTAGCTTCGCAAGACGCCTCGGGCCTGAAGATTCGGCCCGAGGCTTTGCTACGCGGATTGTTTCACTAATCTGTTCCGCAAAACGCCGATGCGCCGGGTTTGCGCATCGGCTTTGCTACGCGGGGTTAACTTCGCAAGACTCCTCGGGCCTGGTTGGCCCGGGGTTACTTGTTGCGTTCCTTCCAGGGGTCCTTGACCATCGGATAGGTTTCGATCTCGACATTGGCGAGCTGGCCGCCGATTTTCTCGACCCGGCAGATATAGACGTTCTGCACGATGTCGCGGGTTTCGGGATCGATCATGATCGGCCCGCGCGGGCTTTCGTGCTTCCAGCCCTTGATCGCGGCCATGGCCGCGTCGCCGTCGATCTTGCCGTTGAGCGTCTTCACCGTGTCGTAGATCAGCGCCATGCCGTCATAGGCGCCGACCGCGAACAAATCGGGATAGCTGTCCGGCCCGTAGGAGGCGTGCCAGGCGGCGAGGAAATCCTGGTTGGTCTTGGATTTATGCGCGGCCGAATAATGCATCGCCATGGTCATGCCGACGACGTAATCCGGCAGGGTCTGCAGATCGGCGTCGTCGCCCGCCTCTTCGCTGGGCATGAGCCGGATATGCGCCTTGTCCAGACCCAGATCGTGGAAGGTCTTGACCAGCTGCACCGGCTGGCTGCCGCCGGGGACGAAGGCGTACATGCCCTGCGGCTTCGAATCGAGCACGCGCTGGAGGAAAGGTGCGAAATCGGGATTCATCAGCGGGAAGCGCACGCTGTCGACGATGGTGCCGCCGGCGGCGGTGAAAGCGAGCTTGAACGAGGCTTCGGCGTCGATGCCCGGGCCGTAATCGCTGACCGCGGTGTAGACGCGCTTAATGCCGCCCTTGGTCGCCGCCCATTTGCCGAAGATTTCGGTGGTTTGCGGCAGCGTGAGCGAAGTGCGGGCGAAATAGGGCGACTTGGTGGTGATGACCGCGGTGGCTGCGTTCATGATGATGGTCGGGATCTTGGCCTCGGTGATGTCGGGCGCCACCGCCAGCGCCTCGGGCGTGAGGACGAAGCCGGTGAGGAACTGGACCTGGTCGCGGGTGATGAGCTCCTGCGCCAGGCGCTTGGCGACGGCGGGATCGGCCCCCGCGGTGTCGCGCTTGATGAGCACGATCTGGTTGCCGCCGGCGCTGTCGCCGTTCTGTTTGACGTAGAGATCGATCGCCTTCTGCATGGTGTCGCCGAGCCGGGCGAAGGGCCCGGAATACGGCAGGATGATTCCGACCTTGACCGCGTCGGCGCGGGATGGCGCGGTGAAGGCCGCGAGCAGCACCAGCGCCGTCAGCGCCGCGAACAGAATCCGGTTGATTGCGCGCATGTTGGTTTCCCCCTTTGCCCCTCGAGCCGGGCTCAATCGGCCCGTTTATCGTTCTTGGCTTCGCTCTTGCTGAGCGACGCCCCAGTATTGTTACCCCAATCGGGCAAAGGGGCAATGGGCGTAGCTCGGCCAGAGCGAAGCAAATAATAGGCGCTCATGGGAGGCTGCCCACCCGCTTCTTGCGCGGAAGGGCGGGAGGCTTCTATCCTGCGACGCAGCGGACCCGTAGCTCAGCTGGATAGAGCGCTGCCCTCCGAAGGCAGAGGCCGAACGTTCGAATCGTTTCGGGTCCGCCAATTTTTTCAAAGACTTAGCGGTAAATATGTAGGCGTCTAAGACGCCTACATCCGCGTACACAATCGTCCGAGACCTTCCCGATGTCCTGCGCACGACATCCGGCCGGCACGAACCTGCAG
>DATNMV010000012.1:0-2010 GCA_035602175.1 Allostellaceae bacterium | reverse complement strand
GTGATGCCGTCGAGGAAGCAATCGGGCGTCGGCGTGTGCAGTTCGCCGTCGATCACCAGGAAGATGTTGGCGCCGGTGGCCTCGGCGATACGGCCACGCCAGTCGAGCATCAGCGCGTCCTCGTAGCCCTTGGCCTCGGCGGCGTGTTTCGAGAGCGAGCAGATCATGTAAAGCCCGGTCGCCTTGGCGGCGGTGGGCGCGGTGTTGGGCGCGGGGCGCGACCACACCGCCCAGTCCATGCGGATGCCTTTGAGCCGCGCCTCGGGCGAGAAATAGGCGCCCCAATCCCACACCGCGATCGCCATGTGGATTTTCGTGTGCTGAGCCGAAACACCCATCTGCTCCGGCCCGCGCCAGGCGATCGGGCGGACATAGCCGTTCTTGATGGCGTTGGCGCGCACGCATTCGTTCGAGGCGGCCATGATCTGCTCGAGGCTCCAGGGAATCTCGAAGCCCAGGATGCGGCCGCTGTCGATCAGCCGCTGGCTGTGCTCCTTGAGCTTGAAGATGCGGCCGTCATAGACCCGCTCGCCCTCGAACACGGCGCTGGCGTAATGCAGCGCATGGGTCAGCACATGGATCTTGGCCTCGCGCCAGGGCACGAACTTGCCGTCGAGCCAGATCGAGCCGTCGCGGTCGTCATAGGGTATGAGGCTGGCAGCCATGAGTTTCCCGGCGTTCCCTTGCGTTTCTCGCGCCTTCACCGGCACGCTTGATTCTGTGCGATTATGGCCGAAGGCGCTTCCCGATATAACGGTTTCCGCGTAAATTAGTCAACATGGCTGACATAAAATCCGCTGCCAACCCCCTGTTCCTGCGCGAAGATGAACTGCGCCAGGGCATCGAGCTGCTCTATTTCGCCTATCGCGACTTCACCTCGGAAGCCGACGACATGCTGGCGCGTTACAATTTCGGCCGGGCGCATCACCGCGTGGTCTATTTCGTCGGCCGCCACCCGCAGATGAGCGTCAGCGACCTTCTGGGCATCCTGCACATCACCAAGCAGAGCCTGTCGCGCGTGCTGGGCCAGCTGGTGCGGCAGGGATTCATCGTCCAGAAACCCGGCAGCCGCGACCGCCGCCAACGGCTTTTGGAATTGACCGAGAAGGGCGTCGAGCTCGAGCGGCAATTGTCGGAGACCCAGCGCCAGCGCATCGCCCGCGCCTATCGCGAGGCCGGCGCGCAAGCCGTCGAGGGCTTCCGCAAGGTGATGACCGGCATCATCAGCGGCGAAGAGGATCGCCGGCGCTTCGAACGGAATGCTCCGGCCGCGCGGTCGGAACGCGCCAATGACGGCTCGCGCTGAACGCGCCGGGGCCGTGGACGAACCCCATCTGCTGGTCGTCGACGACGATTCGCGGCTCCGGGATCTGCTGCGGCGCTATCTGGTCGATCAGGGATTCCGCGTCACCACCGCGGGCGACGCGGCCGAAGCGCGCGCCAAGATCGGCAGCCTCAATTTCGACCTGCTGATCCTGGACGTGATGATGCCGGGCGAGGACGGCTTCGCCCTGACCAAGAGCCTGCGCGAGACCAGCCGGATTCCGATCCTGCTGCTCACCGCGCGGGCCGAGACCGAGGATCGCATCAACGGGCTCGAACGCGGCGCCGACGATTACCTGGTCAAGCCGTTCGAGCCGCGCGAGCTGGTGCTGCGCGTCAAGAACGTACTCGCCCGCGCGGCGGCGATGCCGGAGAAAATCGGCGAGCTGCGCCTGGGCGCCTGCCGGCTGGATTTGAAACGCGGCGAGCTTTACCGCGGTGCCGCGCCCGTGAAGCTCACCAGCGCCGAACAGGCGCTGCTGATGACGCTGGCGGGCCAGCCGGACGAGGCGATGTCGCGCGAGGATCTGGCGCGCGCGGCGCAATTCAGCGGCAATCTGCGGACGGTGGACGTGCAAATGACGCGGCTTCGGCGCAAGATCGAGCGCGACCCCAAGTTTCCGCGCTATCTGCAAACGGTGAGAGGCACGGGCTATGTCCTCAAGCCAGATTGAACGCGGGCCGGAC
>DATNMV010000011.1:0-8812 GCA_035602175.1 Allostellaceae bacterium | reverse complement strand
CCGAACCCGCCGGCGTTCGAGATCGCGGCGACAAGATTGCGCTCCGACACCCAGGTCATCGCGCCGCCCATCACCGCGAGTTCGGTGCCGAGAAAGGCGCGGCCGCGCGCCCACAACCGGTCGAGGTCCTCGTGCGCGGCGAAGTGCGCGGTCGGCGGCGGCAGCGCCTCGCTCATCCGGCCTCGTCCAGCCCATAAGCCGTATGCAAGGCCCGCAACGCGAGCTCGGTGTATTCGGACGCGATCAGAACGCTGACCTTGATCTCGGACGTCGAGATGACCTGGATGTTGATGCCGCGATCGGCGAGAGTCTGGAACATCTGCTTGGCGACGCCGGCATGACTGCGCATGCCGACGCCGATGACCGAGATCTTGACCACGTTCGGATCGGGCTTGAGCTTGGCGTAGCCGAGCGTCTTCTTCTGCGCCTCGAGCGCCTTCACCGTGCGCGCCAGGTCCGATTTGGCGACGGTGAAGGTCAAATCGGTGGTCTTCCCGTCCTCGGAGATGTTCTGCACGATCATGTCGACGTTGACCGCATGCTCGGCCAACGGCCCGAAGATGGACGCGGCCACGCCCGGCCGGTCGGGAACCGCGACCAGCGTCACCTTGGCGTCGTCGCGGCTGTAGGCGATGCCGCTCACCACTTGTTTTTCCACGATCTCGTCCTCATCAACCACCAATGTACCCGGAACGTCCTCGTAGCTCGACAGAACCTGCACGCGCACGCGGCGGTTCATCGCCAATTCGACCGAGCGCGTCTGCAGGACCTTGGCCCCCTGGCTGGCGAATTCGAGCATCTCCTCATAGGTTATTCTATCGAGCTTCCTCGCCTTCGCAATGATGCGCGGATCGGTGGTGTAAACCCCGTCGACGTCGGTGAAGATGTCGCAACGCTCGGCCTCGAGCGCGGCCGCCAGCGCCACCGCCGAGGTGTCGGAACCGCCGCGCCCCAGCGTGGTGATGCGGCCGTCCGGCCCGATGCCCTGGAAGCCCGCCAGCACCGCGACCTCGCCCCGCTGCATGGCGTCGGTTATGGCCTCGACCGGGATGTCGACAATCCGCGCCTTGCCGTGGATGGCGTCGGTCTTGACCGGAATCTGCCAGCCGAGCCAGGAACGCGCCTTGAGGCCGAGCGCCTGCAACGCCAGCGCCAAGAGGCCGGCGGTGACCTGCTCGCCCGAGGCCACCACCACGTCGTATTCGCGGCCGTCCTCGATGCCGAGCCCGGCATCCGGAAGAGAGGCGGAATCGGCGTTCTCGGCCTGCGGCTTCGCCGCCGCTTCGGCCGACCAGCCGACCAGTTGGTTGGTGACGCCGGCCATGGCGGAGACGACCACCGCCACCTGATTGCCGGAATCGACCTCGCGCTTGACGCGCTGCGCCACGCTGCGGATCCGGTCGATGCCGGCGACCGAGGTGCCGCCGAATTTCTGTACAATGCGCGCCATCTATTGAGCCTGCGCCGCCTGAGGATAAAGACAAGCAAGGATGAAGTAGTCCGCCGCCAGCTCTGTTGCCGGGGGAAGGGCGCGTATACATACTCTCCCCCTTGCGGGCGAGGCAAGAACGGCGGCCCGTGCGGAGGCGGCATGAGCGGAGCAGGATTGGCGGTCCCGGCGGCGGCATTGGCGCTCACCTTGGCGGCTTCCAATCCGGATGGCGCGGCGTTGACCCAGCTCGGCCTGTCCGGCAATTGGGCGGTCGATTGCCAAAAGGCGATCAGCGACGACAATCCCCACGTCACCTTCGCCACGCCCGGCGATCAATACCCGGAATATATCGAGCGCGATCCCGGAGGCATGCAGGGCGCGGCCGCCGTCAGCAACGTCCATACGCTCCAGGGCGGGCAGATCGCCATGATCTTGACCGTCACCAGCAATTTCGGCGGCAGGGCCACGCAGATCGTGATGAACAACGTGCTGGTCAAGGACGGCGACAAGTTCCGCTTCCTCGAGATCAAGAGCGACAGCGGCCAGACGGTGGTGAGCGGCGGCATCGTCAAGGCGAACGGCCAGCCGAGCAAATGGCTTCAGAAGTGCGGCGGATGAAGGCGGCGGCTTCGGCGCGCGGCGCCGCCAAGGCCTCCACCGTCGATCCGGCCGAGATCGCGAGCTTCGGCAAGCTGGCGCGGCGCTGGTGGGATCCGGAGGGAGAGTTCCGTCCGCTTCACCGCCTCAACCCGGCGCGGCTCGAATTCATCCGCGACCGCCTGGCGGCGCGTTTCGGCCGCGACGTCAAACAGAAGCGGCCCTTCGCCGGCTTGTCGTTGCTCGATATCGGCTGCGGCGGCGGCATCGTCGCCGAGCCGCTCGCCCGGCTGGGCTTCGCCGTCACCGGCATCGACGCCGACCGGACCGCGATCGAGGTGGCGCGCGACCACGCCAAGGATTCGGGTCTCGACATCGATTACCGCACCGCCGCCGCCGAGGACCTGGCGCGCAAGCGGCTCAAATTCGACGCCGTGCTGGCGCTCGAGGTGGTGGAGCACGTCGCCGATGCCGGGCTCTTTCTCAAGACCGCGGCGGCGCTGGTCAGGCCGGGCGGCGCGCTCGTCGCCTCGACCATCAACCGGACGCCCCAGGCTTTTCTGTTCGCCATCCTCGGCGCCGAATACGTGTTGCGCTGGCTGCCGCGCGGCACGCATCACTGGAGTAAATTCGTCCGGCCCTCGGAGCTGGCGGCGGGATTGCGGGAAAACGGCCTGGAAATAGGCGGGATCGAGGGGCTGACCTACGACGCCCGGAGCGGCGCGTGGCGGCTGGGCGGCGGCGTGGCGGTCAATTATTTACTGTTTGCCAGCAAACCAAGGGGGAAATAGTCTTATCGAACGCAACCCGGAAGGCGCAAAGCCCCGGGTGGCGAGCATTCTCCGGCCTTGGGGATGGGCCATAAGCGGCCCGGGACGGAGGATGCAGGGGGTGTTTCCGATGGTGACATCATGAATGCATTTTCACCGCCGTCCGGCGAGGCCGCGCGGCTGTCCGGTAAAATCAAATGGTTCAACCGCAGCAAGGGTTTCGGCTTCATCGTCCCGGATGACGGCGCCAGCGACGTGTTTTTGCCGCTGGCCGTGCTCGAACGTTCGGGTTTCGGCGAGGCGCCCGACGGCGCGAGCATCACCTTCGAATGGGTGCAGGGGCCGAAAGGCCGCGCCGCCGTTCAGGTGCTCGATCTCGACATTTCGACGGCGACGCCGCGCGCGCCCCGGGAACGCGGCGGCGACCGCGGCGGCTATCGCCCGCGCGACGCTGGCGGCTTCGGCGGCGGCGGTTATGACGGCGGCGGTGACGCGCAGCCGGGCCCCGCCGAATCGCTTGACGGCGTCGTCAAATGGTACGACCCGGCGCGCGGCTTCGGCTTTATTTTGCCGAATGACGGCAGCAAGGACATCTTCGTCCATATCACCGCGCTCCGGCGTTGCGGCATCGATGCGCTCGAGCCCGGCCAGCCGGTGCGGATGATGGTCTCGCAAGCGAAACGGGGCCGCGAAGCCTCCGCTATCGAGCTGCTCGCCTGACCGCGAAACCGGCCAGCGCGGCGCAGAGCGAAGCCGCGAGAAATGCCGCGCGATAGCTGCCGGTCCAATCGACCAGACCGCCGAAGATCGGCGGCCCGACCAACGCGCCGAGAAAGGTGAAGGCCAGCGCCCCGCCGGTGGCGCTGCTGGCCAGGCCGGGCGGCGCCTGGCGCGCCACTTCCGCCAGGAACACGCCGTTCCAGCCCAGCGCCACCGCGCCCAAGGCCGCGGCCGCCAGCGCGATCGCGGCCACCGGCCAGGACGGCTCGGCGAGCGCCAGCACCGCGCCGCTCAAGCCGATGGCGTAACCCAGCAGACTCAAGGCCTGGCGCGCGGTCATCAGCCGGTCCGACAACCAACCCCACAGGATGCGTCCGCCCACCCCCGCCGCTTGCGCGCCCGCCATGATCAGACCGGATGTGACCAGATCGATGCCGATCCCGACGGTGAGGAAGGTGACGATGAAGGCGCTGACGCAGAGCTGCATGGCGGAATAGGCGAGCGAGGACAGCGCCAGCCGCCGCAGCCCCGGCAGTTCCAGAACCAGCCGGAGCGCGGCAAATATGCCGTGCTCGCCCGCGGCCGCGGGATCGGCGTCGTCGTCGAGGCTCCGGTGCAGCGGCTCGCACGCCGCCGCCAAGGCGAAGCTTGCCGCCGCCACCGCCAACGCCGCGCCCTTCCAGCCGAATGCCAGCGTCAAGGCCGGCACCACGATCCCCGCCAACGCGCCGCCCAGCGGCACGCCGGTCTGCTTGATCGAGAAGATGAGCGCGCGGCGTTCGGGCGGCGTCTGGCGGATGAGGATGTGCGACGAGGCCGGCGTCATCGGTCCGTAACCGATGCCGATCAGCGCCGCGCCGAGCAGCACGACGGGAAGCGAGGCCGTCGCCACGCAGGCGATGCCGACGCCGCCGATCACCAGTCCGGCCTGGCTGACGCGAATGGCGCCGCGGCGTTTCACCGGTCCGCCGGCCAGCGCCGCCGACAGACAGGCGGCGGCATAAACCACGGCGGTGAAGACGCCGATGGTGTTGGAGCCGACGCCGATCTCGGGCGCGGCCAGGCCGGCGAAAACCGGCGGCGTCAGCACCGTCATGGTGGCGAGCGCCTGGATGGCAAGGGTGGCGATAAGAGCAAGCATCGGGCGGCGCAGTCTCGTTTGCGCGGCCGGGAGGGTCAATCCATCCACCGGCCACGAATCCTGTGGATATCCGACTCCTAAGGATTGACCGGTTCTGGCCGCGTGCTACCGTATTTAGTGTCAGTTGAACGACACAACCACAATATACGGCGGGGACCGCTCATGGAATCCATCTGGACGCCTGAACTCATACAGAACCTTTCCAAGCTTTGGGACGAAGGGCATTCGACCGCGGAAATCGGCCGGCGCCTCGGCGTCAGCAAGAACGCGGTCGTCGGCAAGGCGCATCGGCTGGCGCTGACGCCGCGGCCGTCGCCGCTGAAGCGGCCGCCGGTGCGGCAACCGGCATCGGGCGGCGCGCATGCCTGGGCTCCCGGCCGCGCCAAGGACAAGAATTTCGGCTGAGGACTCGTCCACGATACGGCGGACACAATACGGCGGGGGATCATTCATGGAATCTATCTGGACGCCTGAACTCATCCAAAACCTGTCCAAGCTTTGGGATGAAGGTCATTCGACGGCGGAGATCGGCCGCCGCCTCGGCATCAGCAAGAACGCGGTGGTCGGCAAGGCGCATCGCCTGGCGCTGACGCCGCGGCCGTCGCCGCTGAAGCGGCCGCCGGTGCGGCGTCCCGCGACGGCACTGGCGCCGGGCGGATCCTGTTCCTGGCCGACCGGCCATCCCGGCGAAAAGGATTTCGGCTTCTGCGGCAAGCGGCCGATGGCGGGCAAGCCCTACTGCGCCGAGCACGCGGCCATGGCCTATGTGCAGCCGAAAAGCCGCGGGTCGAGCGCGGCCTGAGCGAAGAATCGGGGGGCTAAACGGGGCGCGGGCTCAGCGGTAATTCCAGAGCCCGCGCTTCGCTGTTCTAGCCGCGCCTTCGGCCGGCAAATAATCGTAGCTCTGGTTGGAATCGGCCAGCGCGTATCCCTGAATCACCAGATAGCGTCCGAGATCGTTGCCCTCCTCGTCGAGGCAGATGGCCCCGGGCTCGCTGCTCTGCTGCCCGGGCGGCACGCGGCAGGCGACGATCGAATGGCCGGCGAGACGCTGCTGCAACGCCGCCAGCCCCGCGGCGTCGCAGGCCTGCGGCTTGCCGTTGGCGGCGGCGCAGTGATCCCGGGCCTCGGGCACGCGCACGCCGAACAACCGCACCTTGAGCCCCGCGACCTCGATGTTGATGCCGCCCAAGGCGCGGGCGCGGCCGCTGAATACCGACGGATTGCCGGTCAGCGGCGGCTCCGGGATCATCGCGTTCTGTTGCGGCGGCGCGCCGGATTTCGGGCCGGAGGAAGCGGACGACGAAAGCCCGGGTCCGGACACCGAAGGCACGTAACTCGGCGGCGGCGGCGGGTTGGTTTTCATTTTCAGCGGCTGTCCCAGACGGTTGCTGAGCGTGGCCGGGCTGATCGAGCGCGTCTCGGATTCGTCGGGCACGGGATGCACGCTGGGCGATTCGACGCTCACCGTCGGCAGTTCCGGCACCGACTGCGGCGCGGCCGTAGAAGGCGATGGCGGCGGCGGCGACATCGCGATGGTCGGGGTGTTGGGAGGCAACGGGGAATTCGGCGCGAGGATGAGCGAATTCGTTGCGCTTGGCTGCGACTGGCGCAGTTCGTCCGTAGACGGATTTTCGGCCGCGGGCGCCGGAACCGGCGCGCGGTAATACCAGGCGGACACCGACCCGGCCAGCGCCACCAAGGCCAGCGCGACGACCAGGTAATTGCGCAGGTTTTGCGCCGGCGCCGGCCGCGTCCATGCCGAACTCTCCGACGCCTCCGGCGCGGGCGGCTCCGGGGTCTGAGACTCGGACGGAGTCTCGGGCACGGGCTCGGTCGGGGGCGCGGCTTCGGGCGCGGCCCCAGTTACGGATTGCGGCGCGGACGAAGGCGGGGGTTGATTTTCGCTTGACATGCCGAGGCTAGGTCTGTGCCATCTGGGGCCCGAATCGGTTTCGTTGCGTCAACGGATCAGCGTTCTCGAGGTCATACCATGGGTTCTTTCAGCTTGGTGCATTGGCTGGTGGTGCTGGCAATCGTCCTCCTTCTTTTCGGGGCGGGCAAGTTGCCCCGAGTCATGGGCGACTTCGCCAAGGGCATCAAGGCCTTCAAGTCCGGCATGAAGGAGGATGACGAGGCCGAGACCAAGCCGCCGCAACAGGTGAAGCCGCCCTCCTCCGGCGACAATCGCGGGGCGTGAGCGCGGACGGGGCGCGCGCGGCGATGCCGTCATGAGCGGAGCGCGCTTCAAGCCGCTGGCCGAGAGCGAGATGACCGCGGCGCAACGCCGCGCGGCGGCCGCGATCACCGAAGGCCCGCGCAAGAATCTCCGCGGACCGTTCATCCCGTTGCTCAGGAGCCCCGAGCTGGCCGACCGCGTGCAGAAGCTCGGCCTCTATTTCCGCTTCGAGACAAAGCTGCCGAAAAATCTGAAGGAGCTGGTCATCCTGGTGACGGCGCGGCATTGGGGCGCGCAATTCGAATGGTACGCCCACCGCAAATTCGCGCTCGATGCCGGCCTCGCGCCCGCGACCTGCGACGCGATCGCGCGCGGCGAGCGGCCCAAGGCGATGTCCGAGGATGAGGCGCTGGTGTTCGACTATGCCAGCGCGCTCTTGAAGACCAAGGGCGTGAACGACGATCTCTTCGCGCGGGCGTTGCGGCGCTTGGGCGAGGAAGGCGTGATCGATCTCACCGTCTGCATCGGCTATTACGGCATGATCGGGCTGACGCTCAACACCGACCGCACGCCGCTCCCCGAGGGCGAGACGCCGCTCCAGCCGCTCAAAGACTGAAGCCGGCCCGGCGTCTTCCGGCATCATGCGCGTCGCCGATTTCGACTTTCCCCTGCCGCGCGCATTGATCGCCGCGCATCCGGTCGAGCCGCGCGACGCCGCGCGGCTGCTGGTGGTGGAGGACGGTTTTCAGGATCGACGGATCGCCGAACTGCCCCTTCTGTTGCGGCGCGGCGATCTGCTGGTGGTGAACGACACGCGCGTCATCCCCGCCCGGATCCACGGCCGGCGTGGAAACGCTGCGATCGAGGCGACGCTGCACCGCGCCGAAGGGCCGGGGCGCTGGCGCGCTTTCGTCAAGGGATCAAAGCGCCTCAAGCCCGGCGACGTCATAGAATTCGCCGCGGATTTCACCGCCACGGTGACCGTTAAACACCGCGAAGGCGATGTCGGACTCGAATTCTCCCGCCGGGGGGACGATCTCGGACGCGCGCTCGGGGCGCACGGCGTCATGCCGCTGCCGCCCTATATCAAGCGCCCCGCCGGCGGCAACGCGCGCGACCGCGCCGATTACCAGACCATCTTCGCGCGCCAGGACGGCGCGGTGGCGGCGCCCACCGCCGGGCTGCATTTCACCGCGGGATTGCTCCAGGCGCTCGACTTGGCCGGCATCGGGCGGATCGCCGTGACCTTGCATGTCGGCGCGGGTACCTTCCTGCCGGTGAAGACGGCCGACACCGAGGATCATCGCATGCATGCCGAAACCGGGTTCATTTCCGCGGATGCTGCGGCGCGCATCAACGCGGCGCGCGCGGCGGGCGGGCGCGTGGTGGCGGTGGGATCCACCAGCCTGCGGCTTTTGGAAAGCGCCGCCGGCGAAGACGGGCGGCTCGCACCCTTCGCCGGCGAAACCGGGATTTTCATAACCCCGGGCTACCGCTTCCGCGCGGTCGATCTGCTGCTGACCAATTTCCACCTGCCGCGCTCCACATTATTCATGCTGGTCGCGGCCTTCGCCGGCTTGGCGCGCATGAAAGCGGCCTATGCCCATGCGGTAACACAGGGCTACCGCTTCTTCTCCTATGGCGACGCCTGCCTGCTTCACCCGGAGCGCGCAAAGTGAGCCTGGAATTCACGCTGCTGGCGGAGGACGGCAGCGCCCGGCGCGGGCGGATCACGACCGCGCATGGGCCAGTCGACACCCCCGCCTTCATGCCGGTCGGAACCTCCGCGACCGTCAAGGCGATGCGGCCCGGCGACGTGGCGGCGGCGGGGTTTTCCATGATCCTCGCCAACACCTATCACCTGATGCTGAGGCCGGGCGCGGAGCGCGTCGCCGCGCTCGGCGGCTTGCACGCATTCATGAACTGGAAAGGGCCGATCCTCACCGATTCCGGCGGCTTCCAGGTGATGTCGC
>DATNMV010000010.1:0-5056 GCA_035602175.1 Allostellaceae bacterium | reverse complement strand
CAAGGCGTGATCGCGCTCAAACCGCTTGCCGTCGCGGTGCCGCTCGGCCCGATCGCCAAGCTGGTGATTCCGGCCGGGCCCGGCCTGCCCACGGCGGAACAGGCGAAAGCCGCAATCGCCCTGGCCGAACGCATCCGCGCCGAGGCGCGCGCGGCTTTGATTACCGCCTCCGCCGCCGGTCTCGACGCCGCATTGGACGCCATCGACAGGATCGCCGGCGGCGCCATCGCCGGCTTCGAGGCTGAGATGAAGCGGCTGCTGGTGACGCGCGCCGATTACCGCGCCGAGATGGACGCCGCGCAATGCCGGCGCGGCTGCGCCTTCTGCTGCCATGTCGACGTGGTGGCGACGCCCTTCGAGGCGATCCGCATCGCGACATCCATGCGCGGCGGACAAATCCCCGACCGCCGGGCGGCGGTGGCCGAGGCCGCGCTTCCATCCCAAGCGCGGGGCGCACGCAACACTCCTTGCCCGCTGCTGGTGGAGGGGGCGTGCTCGGCCTATGCGATCAGGCCCTTCGCCTGCCGTTCGCTGTTCTCCTCCGATGCCAAGCTGTGTGAACTCGGCTTCGCCGCGGGGGCGGCGCCCGGCGCGGCGGTGGACGTGCCAATCCTGTCCTGGCCGCGCTTGCTGTCCATGGGCTACCTCACCGGCCTGGTCGCGGCAATGCGCGATCTCGGCCTCGCCGCAAGGCTCATCGAGCTGCGCGCGGCGCTGGCCTTGCTGCTGGCGGACGACTCGGCGGTGATCCGCTGGCTGCAAGGCGATGACGTTTTCCAGCGGCAATCCGGCTAAGATGCCTGAGCCTATGACCCCGCCCGCCACCGACAAGATCCTGATCCTCGATTTCGGCAGCCAGGTAACGCAGCTCATCGCCCGGCGGGTGCGCGAAAGCGGCGTCTATTGCGAGATCCATCCTTTCGCCATGGACGAGGCGAAGCTCAAGGCCTTCGGCGCCAAGGCGGTGATCCTGTCGGGCGGCCCCGCTTCCGTGCATGTGGCGGAATCGCCGCGCGCGCCGCAAACGGTATTCGAGCTGGGCGTGCCGGTGCTCGGCATCTGCTACGGCGAGCAGACCATGTGCGCGCAGCTTGGCGGACGGGTCTCGCCTTCCGACCACCGCGAATTCGGCCGCGCCTTCCTCGAAATCACCGGCGATTGCGCCCTGTTCCACGGCTTGTGGAAGAAGGGCGCGCGCGAGCAGGTGTGGATGAGCCATGGCGACCGCGTCGACCAGTTGCCGCCGGGGTTCAAGGTGGTGGGCGTGTCCGACGGCGCGCCCTTCGCCGCCATTGCCGACGACAAAAGGCGCTTCTACGGCGTGCAATTCCATCCCGAGGTGGTGCACACGCCGCATGGCGCGGCGCTCTTGAAGAATTTCACCCATCGCGTGGCGGGACTCAAAGGCGATTGGAGCATGGCCGCCTTCAAGAGCCAGGCGATCGAACGCGCGCGGAAACAGGTGGGCAAAGGCAAGGTGATCTGCGGGCTTTCGGGGGGCGTCGATTCCTCGGTGGCGGCGGCGCTGCTGCACGAGGCGGTGGGACCACAACTGACCTGCATCTATGTCGATACCGGGCTGATGCGCGCCGGCGAAAGCCGGGAAGTGGTGAGCCTGTTCCGCGATCATTACAACATCCCGCTGATACACCGCGACGCGGGCGCGCTGTTCCTCAAGAAGCTCGCCGGCGTTACCGACCCGGAGCAGAAGCGCAAGATCATCGGCGCCACATTCATCGACGTGTTCGACGAGGAATCGGGAAAGATCGGCGGCGCCGAATTCCTTGCCCAGGGCACGCTCTATCCCGACGTCATTGAATCCGTGAGCTTTTCCGGCGGCCCTTCCGCCACCATCAAGTCGCATCACAATGTCGGCGGACTGCCCGAGCGCATGAAATTGAAGCTGGTGGAGCCCTTGCGCGAGCTGTTCAAGGACGAAGTGCGCGAACTGGGCCGCGAGCTGGGTTTGCCCGACAGCATGGTGAAACGCCATCCCTTCCCCGGTCCCGGCCTCGCCATCCGCATTCCCGGCGAGGTGACGCGCGAGAAACTGGACATACTGCGCAAGGCCGATGCGATTTATCTCGAGGAGATCCGCAACGCCGGGCTTTACGATGCGATCTGGCAGGCCTTCGCCGTGCTGTTGCCGGTGAAGACCGTGGGTGTTATGGGCGACGAGCGTAGCTACGACCATGTATGCGCGCTCCGCGCCGTGACCTCGACCGACGGTATGACCGCGGATTATTTTCCCTTCCCGCACGAGTTCCTGGGCCGCGCCGCAACGCGCATCATCAACGAGGTCAAGGGCATCAACCGCGTGGTCTATGACGTGACCTCGAAGCCGCCCGGCACCATCGAGTGGGAATAAGCGTTCTCAAAATAAATTGATGTCACGCGGCTTGACGGCCTAAGCGGTTGCTGGTCCCCTGGGGGTAAGAAACCACCGGGAGAGAGCCATGTTCCACCTTCGCCACCTGTTGCCGTTTGCCGTACTTGCCGCAGTGCTGGGGATCGCCGCGCCCGGGCATGCCCAGACCATCATCGACGAATGGTCGAGCATCAAGACGCCGCCCGCGCCCGAGCTCAAGCCGGTTACCGTGGACCCGGCGACCACCGCCCTGCTGATGCTCGATTTCGTCAAGCAGACCTGCAACGACCAGGCGCGGCCGCGCTGCCTTGCCACCTTGCCCGCCGCCAAGAAGCTGCTGGCCGCGGCGCGGGCCAAGAATGTGCTGGTGGTCTACAGCGTCGTCGGCGGCGGCACGATCGCCGATACGCTGCCCGACGTGGCGCCGACCGGCAAGGAGCCCTATGTCCAGGCCGGCCCCGACAAGTACCTCAACACCGATCTCGAGAAAATCCTCAAGGATCACGGCATCAAGACGGTGATCGTAACCGGCACCGACAGCGCCGGCGCGGTGATTCACACCGCCGATGAATCGGCCTTCCGCGGCTTAAGCGTGATCGTGCCGGTCGATGCCACCTCGGCTGCAAACGCCTTCGCCGAGCAATATGTCGCCTACCACTTAACCTACGCGCCGCGCGTCGGCAACGCGACGACCCTGACGCGGGTCGACATGATCAAGTTCTGAGACCGCGAATCCGTGATTCGATGCGAAGAGAGGGGCCGAGGCCCCTCTCATTTTGCTTAGAGCTTCTTGTGGCTGCCGTCGCAATAGGGCTTGCCCGCACTCGCCTTGCAGCCGCACAGCCAAGCATCGCCCGTCTTATCGGGTTTGAAGCTCAGGGGGACAAGCCCGGTACCCTTGTGCGAGCCGTCGCAGAAGGGCTGGGTCTTGGAGCGGCCGCAGGCGCACCACCAATATTCCTTGCCGGCTTCGAGCAAGGATTTGTAGGGCGATTTCTGCGTGGGGATGGGCGTGGTCATGGAGCGTTCCTTCTTCTGGCGCGGCGCAACAGATAGCCGAACACATTGGCATGGGCCTCGGCGCGGTTCATGTGCGTGCCCTTGGCGCGCGCATCCGCCGGATCGGCCAGCAGCCGGGCACCACCCGCGCTTTCGGCCAGAAGCTGCATGCGGCAGGCATCCTCAAGCTTGAGCGCGAACCATACCGCCTCCTCCAGGCTGCCGCCGCAAGTGACGATGCCGTGATTGCGCAGCAGGAGCGCGTTGAACGCGCCCAGGCATTTGGCCACCGCTTGGCCGCGCGGCTTGGTGGTGATGAGATCGGTGGTCTCGGCGAAAACCGGCAGGCCGCCGTGGAATATCGCGCCGCTGTGGCCCACCGCCTGGAGCGGCTTGCCCAGCGAGGAGAACGCCACCGCGTGGCGCGGGTGGGTGTGGACCACCGCCATGACATCGGGGCGCGCGCGCAGGATTTCGGAATGGATGAACACCTCGTTGTGGCGTTTCATTGTGCCGGCAACCTTCTCGCCTTCGAGATTGACGGTGACGATGTTCTTGGGCGTGATCTCTTCCAGCCCGATGCCGGACGGCTTCATGAGAAAACGCGCTGGGTCGCCCGGCAACCGCGCCGAAACATGGCCCGCGGTGTAATCGCCCTGGCCCTCCAGCGCCAGCACGCGGCCGGCCTCGGCCAGCGTTTTTCTCAGAATTTGGGTCATCGCCTCTCCCGCCTAATAGGAACGCGGCAATCCCAGCACATGCTCGGCGATATAGGCCAGCACGAGGTTGGTCGAGATCGGCGCCACCTGGAACAGCCGCGTCTCGCGCCATTTGCGTTCGATGTCGTATTCGCGGGCGAAGCCGAACCCGCCATGGGTCTGGAGGCAAGATTCGGCGGCGTGCCAGGAGGCGTCGGCCGCCAGGAGCTTCGCCATATTGGCCTCGGGTCCGCACGGCGATCCCGCATCGAACAGCGCCGCCGCCTTGCGCACCATCAGATCGGCGGCCTCGGTTTCGGCATAGGCGCGGGATATGGGGAATTGCACGCCCTGATTCCGGCCGATGGGACGGTCGAACACCTCGCGGCTCTTGGCATAGTCCACGGCCTTGCGGGTGAACCAGCGCGCATCGCCGACGGCCTCGGCCGCGATCAAGATGCGCTCGGCGTTCATGCCGTCGAGGATGTAGCGGAAGCCCTTGCCTTCCTCGCCGATCAGGTTTTCCGCCGGCACTTCGAGATCGTCGAAGAAAATCTCGGTGGTATTGTGGTTGATCATGGCCGGCAGCGGCTTGATCGTCACGCCCTTGCCGCGCGCCGCCGCCAGATCGACCAGGAACACCGACAGGCCGTCGCGGCGCTTTTCCACTTTCTCCGCCGGCGTGGTGCGCGCCAGCAGCAGCATGAGATCGGACTGCAGCGCGCGCGAGGTCCACACCTTCTGCCCGCGCACAAAGTACTTGTCGCCGCGCTTTTCCGCCCGCGTCTTCAGCTTGAGCGTGTCGGTGCCGGTCGAAGGCTCGGTCACACCGAAGGCTTGGAGCCGCAATTCGCCCGAAGCGAGCTTGGGCAAATAGCGCTGTTTCTGGGCGGCGCTGCCGTGCCGGAGCAGCGTGCCCATGATGTAGATCTGGGCGTGGCAGGCGCCGGCGTTGCAGCCGGCGGCGTGGATTTCCTCGAGGATCACCGCC
>DATNMV010000009.1:0-2120 GCA_035602175.1 Allostellaceae bacterium | reverse complement strand
TACCGCGCCACCGATTTCAAGGTGCCGGGACCGGGCAAGCTGACTATGACCTTCACGCCGTCGGGCGGCGGCAAGCCCGTGCAATATGACGTGTTCGACTTCCCCGAACCCGGCATCGCGCTCGGCATGTACAATCTCGACGAGTCGATCCGCGGTTTCGCGCGCGCCTGCCTGAACTACGGCCTGCAACGCGGCTGGCCGGTTTATCTCTCGACCAAGAACACCATCCTCAAGGCCTATGACGGGCGTTTCAAGGATCTGTTCCAGGAGGTGTTCGAGAAGGAGTTCGCTTCCAGGTTCAAGGAAGCGGGCATCACCTACGAACACCGCCTGATCGACGACATGGTGGCCTCGGCGCTCAAATGGAGCGGCAATTTCATTTGGGCGTGCAAGAACTACGACGGCGACGTGCAGTCGGACACGTTGGCGCAGGGCTACGGCTCGCTCGGATTGATGACCTCGGTGCTGATGACGCCCGACGGCAAGACGGTGGAAGCCGAGGCCGCGCACGGCACGGTAACGCGCCACTACCGCCTCTACCAGCAGGGCAAGGAGACCTCGACCAATCCGATCGCCTCGATCTTCGCCTGGACGCGGGGATTGTGGTATCGCGGCACCTTCGACAAGACGCCCGATGTGGTGCGCTTCGCCGAGACCTTGGAAAAGGTCTGCATCGAGGCGGTGGAAGCCGGCGAGATGACCAAGGACCTGGCCATCCTGATCGGCGACAAGACGCCCTGGCTCAACACCAACGCCTTCCTCGACCGGCTCGACGCCAGGCTCAAAAAAGCGATGGCATGAGCGCAAGGCCCGGCAAGCCGTCCACCAGCGCCTATCGCGGCAGGATTACCCCGGGCTTCTTCGCGCATCTGTTCAAGGCGGCGTTCAAGCAGCATCACCGCGAATTGCTGCCGTTGTTGCGGCCCTTGATATCCGCCGACGCGGTGGTGCTCGATGTCGGCGCCCATGCCGGGCAATACGCCAAACTTTTCGCCAAGCTTGCGCCGCGCGGCTGGGTCTACGCCGTCGAGCCGCAGAGCTATGCGCGGCGCATCCTGCGCGCGGCGATCGCGGTCAACCGGCTCGGCAACGTCACCATCCTGCCGGTGGCGCTGGGCGCCAGGCGCGGCACCGCGCGCCTCACCATCCCGGTCAAGGCGTCGGGCAGCTACGGCTTCGGCCTGGCGCATCTGGGGCCCGATACGCGCGGCGGACCGGCCGAGACCGAAGAGGTCGATGTAGAAACCCTCGACGGTCTCGCCAAACGGCTCGATCTCGCGCGGCTTGATTTCATCAAGGCCGATATCGAGGGCTTCGAGCAGGCGATGATCGAAGGCGCGATCCTGACGCTCAAGCGCTTCAAGCCCGCGCTGCTGATCGAATTCAATCAACAGCATCTCGTCCGCGCCGGCGGCAGCGTCGCTTCTCTCTGGAAATTGCTGAAGGGTTTGGGCTACCGGCCTTTCGATCCGGGCGTTGGATCGGCGATGGCGCCCGTTCTCCGCCCGCGCCAGGGCGACATCCTCTGGCTGCACGGCGAACGCAAGAGCTAGGCGGCCTTCGCCTTTTCCGCCACCGCGCGTTCGACCGCCGCGAGCGCGGCTTCGGCCTGGCCGACATCGGGGCCGCCGGCCTGGGCCATGTCGGGCCTTCCGCCGCCGCCCTTGCCGCCGAGCGCCGCCGCGCCCAGCTTGACCAGCTCCACCGCGTCGAAGCGCTTCATCAGATCATCCGTCACGCCGACGACGATCGAGGCCTTGCCTTCCTCGCACGCCACCAGCGCCACCACGCCCGAACCGATCTGGCGCTTCATGTCGTCGGCCAGGCTTTTCAGCTCCTTGGCCGGCACGTTGTCGAGCGCGCGCGAGGCGAATTTCACGCCCGATAGATTCTTCGCGGATCCCGCATCGCTTTTGGCGCCGCTTCCGCCCAAATTGCCCGAAAGAGCCGCCGCGCGCCGCGCCTCGGAAAGCTCGCGTTCGAGCTTCTTGCGCTCGTCCAGCAGCGCCGCGAGCCGCGCCGGCAATTCGCCGGGGCCGGTTTTGAGCGCGAGCGCCGCCTGGTGCAGCCAATTCTCCTCCTCGGCGACGAACTTCTCCGCCGCCGCTCCGGTCGAGGCT
>DATNMV010000008.1:0-14326 GCA_035602175.1 Allostellaceae bacterium | reverse complement strand
CGAATCGTGCAGGTCGATGAACATGCCGCTGTTGCGGATGGCGCGGATGCGGCCCGCCACCGCGACCCGGTCCGGGGTCTCGGCGCCGGCGGGCAGATCCTTGTATCGGGCGTTGAGATCGGATGCCTCGGCGCTGCGCGCGAAGCCGTAAGGATAGGGATCGACGCCGAGAGCCTTGAGCTTGGCGAGCTTCTCGAGTCGCTGCGCGCGGTAGAGGTTTTGCTGCTCTTGATCCTTGTTGTCCGCCATCTTTCCCCCGGGCGGTTCCTTGTAACGCCTTGGCGGCAAAGCGCAACTAGCTTGCGGCCGGTTTCACCGCGAAGGCTGCGAGATCGACGGCACGGTCGTGAAAGGCTTTGAGGCTTTCGCGGTGGCCGACGCTGACCAGGGTCGGGCGCCAATCGCCTTGGCGCAGGCGGCGGTAGAAATCGCTTTCGGTCGCCTCGTCGAGCGCCGATGTCGATTCGTCGAGAAAGAGCAGATCGGGCTTGGCCAGGAAGACGCGCGCGAAGGCCAGGCGCTGCTGCTCGCCCAGGGAAAGGCGATGCGTCCAATCCTCGACAGCGTCGAGCTTGCCGGCGATGGCTTCGAGCCCGACGGATTTGAGCGCGTCGGTCAGTTCCTTGGCGGGTTCGTCGGCGGCGGGGCGCGGGTAAGTGAGCGCGTCCCGGAGCGTGCCCAAGGGCAGATAGGGCCGTTGCGGCAGGAACAAGGATTGCCCTTTCCCCAGACGTATCTCGCCCTTGCCGAAGGGCCAGATGCCGGCGAGCGCGCGCAACAGCGTGCTTTTACCGATACCGTTGGGGCCGGTGACCAGCAGCGCCTCGCCGGGCGCGGCCGCGAGCGAAATATTCTCCAAGAGCTTGGTTCCGTCCGGCAAATCGAGGGCGAGGTTCTTGACGTCCAGGCCCCGGCCGGACCGGCTTTCGCGGATCGCCTGCGGCGCGCGCAGGGATTGGGCGATGTCGTCCATGCGCGCATCGAAGGTGCCGAGGCGCTCGGTCACCGCCGACCAGGTGGCGATATCGGCGTAGGAATTGACGATGAAGGACAACGCGCTCTGCACGTTGCCGAAGGCGTCGATCACCTGCATCAACCCGCCGAGTTGGATCGCCTTGGAAAAATAGCGCGGCGCCACCACCACCACCGGGAAGATCACCGCCAGCTGGGAATAGCCCGAGGTGAACCAGTTCAAGAGCTTGCGCCGTTTCATGATCTGCCAGTAATTGGCGAAGACGTTGCCGAAGCGGCCGTCGAACACCGCGCGCTCGGCCGGCTCGCCGCCGTAGAGCGCGACGCTCTCAGCGTTCTCGCGCAGGCGCACCAGGCTGTAGCGGAAATCGGCTTCGAAGCGCTGCTGCGCGAAATTCAAGGGCACCAGCGGCCGGCCGATCTTGACCGTGAGCCAGGTGCCGAGCCCGGCATAAATCAGCGCCGCCCAGGCGAGATAGGCCGGGATGTGGGCGGTGCCGAGCGGCCCGAGCGGGATGTCCGTCGGCCCGGAGAGCCCGACCAGGATCACCATGAACGAGACCAGCGACACGATCGAGGTGAGCACGCCCAGCGCCAGCGTCATCACGTATTCGACGAACAGCCGCAAATCGTCGGATATCCGCTGGTCGGGGTTGTCGGTGGAGCGGCCGGAAAGCTGCATGCGGAAATATGTCCGTTCGGCGAGCCAGCGCGCGAGATAACGCCCGGTGAGCCAGCGCCGCCAGCGGATCTGCAGCATCTGCTGGAAATAGAAGGCGTAGACCGACATCACGATGCTGGCCGTGGCCAGGATGCAGAAGATGCCGAGCTGGCGGAAGAATTCGGGCGCGTCGAATTCCTGCAGCGCGTTGTAGAAGGCGTTGTTCCACTGGTTGATGCGCACCGAGATGTAGACGTTGCCGAGATTGAGCGCGATCACCAGGATGAGCAGCGCCCAGGCGGATTTCGCCTCTTCCGACGACCAGTAGTGCTTGGCGAGATTCCAGGCCATGCGCAGCATGTTGCGCCGCGCGCCGTTCATCGCCGCTCCGGATGGGGACTCGATGGTGATGACCGGCCTCGCGCCCGATGCTAGCGCGAAGCGCGCGCGATGGTGGCGGTGGTGCTGTAGCCGGGCACGAGCTCGGCCAGCACGACCTTGCCGCCGTAGCCCTGCACGATCTCGGCGCCCACCACCTGGTCGAGGCGGTAATCGGCGCCCTTCACCAGCACCTCGGGTTTAAGCTCGCGGATGAGCTCGACCGGCGTGTCGGCGTCGAACACCACCACCAGATCGACGGGGGACAGCGAGGCAAGCACGGCGGCGCGCGCGGCCTCGTTCTGCACCGGGCGGCCCGCGCCCTTGAGGCGCTCAACCGAGGCGTCGCTGTTGATGCCCACCACCAGCCGATCGCAGGCCTTGCGCGCCTGTTCCAAAAGCGAGACGTGGCCGGGATGGATCAGGTCGAAGCAGCCGTTGGTGAAACCGAGCTTCAGCCCGTTGCGCCGCCAGCGCGCGACGTGATCGAGCGCCAGCGCCAGCGGCAGCACCTTGCGGCTTTTGAGCGTGTCGCGATCGAGGATGGCGGAGGCGAGTTCCTTGGATTCGGCCACCGCGGTGCCGATCTTGCCGACGACGATGCCGGCGGCGGTGTTGGCGAGGATCGCGGCGTCCAAGAGCGACGATCCGGAGGCGAGCGCCGCGCCCAGCGCCGCCACCACCGTGTCGCCCGCGCCCGAGACGTCATAGACCTCGCGCGCCTCGGCCGGCAGGCGATGCACCTTGTCCTTGGCTTCGACCAGGATCATGCCGTCCTTGCCGCAGGAAACCAGCAGCGCCGAAAAGCCGAACCGCTTCATCTGCTCGAGCGCGGCCGCAACCACCGCCTCCTCGCTTTCGAGCGCGCTTCCGGCGGCCTCGGCCAGCTCGCGGCGGTTGGGCTTCAACACCGTGGCGCCGCGATAGGCGGAATAATCGCTGCCCTTGGGATCGACGATCACCGGGCGCTTGGCCGCGATCGCGGCCTTGATGATCTCCGCCGCCAGCCCGCCGCCCAGGACGCCCTTGGCGTAATCCGACAGGATCACGAGTTGGTAATGGCCGAGCGCGGCTTTGAGCTGCGCCAGCAGATCGGCGCGCAGCTCGGCGCCCAAGGGTTCGACGCGCTCGCGGTCGGCGCGCAGCAATTGCTGGGTGTCGGCGATGTAGCGGGTCTTGACCGGCGTCACTCGGTTGCGCGCCGCCAGCACATGGGCTTCGGCGTTGCCGAGCTTCGCCACCATGCGCGAGATTTCGCGCCCGGCGGGGTCGTTTCCCGTCACCGAAATAAAGCAGGTCTCGCAGCCGAGCGCGTGGAGGTTGCGTAGCACGTTGCCGGCGCCGCCCAGGCGGCTTTCTTCGCCGTCGACGTGCAGCACCGGCACCGGCGCCTCGGGCGAAATGCGCTCGACCCGGCCGTGGATATAATGGTCGAGCATGACGTCGCCGACGCACAGCACGCGGGTGCGGGCGAGCGCTTCGACCAATGCCACGAGATCCGTCTGGGCCATGGCGTTCCTCTTATGGCCTCAAGGAGCGGCAGGCAAGCAAAACCCGCCGGGCGCGCCTATATAACAGGCATGAAAGCCCAATTCCAAAGCCGGGACGCAGCCCGGCCCCGACCCGCGGCGCCGCCGGGCAGCCGCCTTTACGCGATCGGCGACATTCACGGCCGGCTCGATTTGCTGAAGCGGCTGCTGACTCTCATCCGCGACGACGCGGCGCGCAGCACGTCCGCGCGCAAGGCGGTCATCTATCTCGGCGACTACGTCGATCGCGGGCCCGACTCCAAGGGCGTGATCGACCTGTTGTTGAGCCGGCCGATGCAGAATGCGGGCTTCGAGGAAATCCATCTCATGGGCAATCACGAGGATGCCCTGCTGCAATTCTTCGCCGACGCCCGCAGCGGCCCGAATTGGTTCGCCTATGGCGGGCTGGAGACGCTCGCCAGCTACGGCGTGCGCCCGCCCCGGTTTTCGACGGCGGAAGAGGACCTCAACCGCGCCCAGCACGAATTCGCTGACCGGATTCCGCGCGATCATCTCGACTTCATCCGTCGCATGAAGCTGTCGCACGAAGAGGGCGGCTATGTCTTCGTTCATGCGGGCATGCGCCCGGGCGTGGCGCTCGCGGAACAGATCGGCCAGGACCTGATGTGGATTCGCGACGAATTCCTCAACAGCACCGCCGATTTCGGCAAGCTGGTGGTGCATGGCCACACCATCACCGATGCGCCGCAGGTTCTGCCCAACCGCATCGGCATCGACACCGGCGCGTTCTACAGCGGCAAGCTCACCGCGCTGGCGCTCGAAGGCGAGGAACGCGAATTCCTGCAGACGTGATGAGCGAAATACGTATTACATTAAGATTTAGTTTTTGATTTTGATACTCAGTCAATTTTCTTATAGGAGGCTAACTTGACTGGCGATATCCGTGAAAAATTGCTTGCCTCAGATGCCGCGCTGTCACTTGAGATGGAGACGAAAGTTGCTCGTGCATTCCGATTAGCCGGATGGGACACAAACCAAGGCGTGTACTACTCCGATCCAATATCGAACAAGATGCGCGAAATTGACATTTACGCTCATAAGACCATCGGCGTAACAGAAGGGCTCGGCTCTCCTTACGTCAATTTTGATTTCTTCTGCGAATGCAAATCCCTAAAGCAACAACACCTCCTTTTTATTCCAGATGCGGCCGACCCGTACGTTCGAGTTATTGATAATGACTGGATTGGGCTGGGCGACCATATGACAACCATCGTCGCAAAGTTGATGAGTTCGCTACATCTCAATGATGCAGCAACGGCTACAAAATTGATGGATTATCTAGAAAAGAGAAGCTATCCGTCGCCAGGAGATCGATCTCTCAATTACCAGATCAACGTCGCCCCGCCTAAAGTGGATATTTTTGCTCATGCATTCCGCGAAACTGATTCAGCAAAAACTCGTGAGGAAGACACGTCAGTAATTTGGCGATCCATGCTCACCCTTTCTTCTGCTTTGTCACAGAGGAAAAAGCGAGACGCAGAAAATTCATTAAATTGGGTTTTTGGGCCATATGAAGATCTTCATATGGAACGAAGCGCAGGTGATATTGCGTACTTTATAGATTTAGAGCTCCTACGAACCCGATGTTATCACCTCGTTATTTTTGTAAAGAGCAATTTATGGTCTCTCGTAAATAGAAAATTGAAAAAAATTTTTGCGGCGCGCCTTTATATATCAAATATCGATTCTTCAACATTCTGTATAGATATTGTTCATGAAGATTATGCTGAAAAATACATCGCACAATCGACAAAGAACTTAAACCAAACGATTCCAAAATCTCTTGCGCGGATCGATAAATATCTAAAAAAAATTAGATGGGCACCCAGGTCCGATGCGAAAACGCTATACGAAATTTTGAAAAAATCCTCCGTGATTGGAAAGTAGACGTAAATCCGTACTAATTCCTCGGCGCGTGCTTGCCCAGGATGCGCTGCAGCGTGCGGCGATGCATCTTGAGGCGCCGCGCGGTTTCGGACACGTTGCGGTCGCATTGCTCGAAGACGCGCTGGATGTGTTCCCAGCGCACGCGGTCGGCCGACATCGGGTCGTCGGGCGGCGGCGGCAGCGACGACGCCTCGGTGGACAACAGCGCGCGCTCGACCGCGTCGGCGTCGACCGGCTTGGGCATGTAATCGACCGCGCCCGCCTTCACCGCGGCCACCGCGGTGGCGATGTTGCCGTAGCCCGTCAGCATGACGATGCGCGCGGCGGGCCGCGCCTTCCGGAGCGTCTTGACGATCTCGAGCCCGCTGCCGTCGTGCAGGCGGAGATCGACCACGGCGAAGGCCGGCGGATGCGATCCCGCGGCCATCACCCCCGCCGCCACGCTGTCGCAGGTGGTGACGATGAAGCCGCGGCGCTCCATGGCGCGGCCGAGACGCTGGCACAGCGGCACGTCGTCGTCGACGATCAGGAGCGTGCGCTCGGTTTCGGGCAGGCCCTGGAGCGCCAGCGGGGGCGCCTTGCCGCGCGCGGATTCGTCTTTCGCGTCGTTCATGCCTCGGCCTCCATCAATCCCGACGCGGCGGTCGCATCGCCCTCGAGCTGCGACCGCTTCCATTCAACCACCACATGCGCGCCGCCGCCGTCAAGATTGGCGAAGCTCACCCGCGCGCCGGTGCGCTCCAGCAGGCTGCGGGCGATGAAGATGCCGAGACCCATGTGCTGGCCGTCGCCGGCGCGGTCGGAGATGTAAGGCTCGCCGATGCGCGCCAGCATGGTCGCGGCAAAACCGGGGCCGTCGTCGACGATGTCGACCGCGGCGGTGTTTTCGTCCCAGCTCGCCGTGACCGCGACTTCGCGGCGCGCGAATTCGATCGCGTTCTGGATGAGATTGCCGAGGCCGTGCATGATCTCGGGGCTGCGCGGCACCAGCGGCTCCTCGAGCGCGGCGCCGCCCGAATCGCGCTCGGCGCCGGTGTTGTGGACGACGCGGATGCTGGGCTTGGCGAAGGGCGTGCCCGCCGCTTCGACCAGCGCCGAGAACGGCAAGCGCGCGAAGGGCTCGCCCTCGCCGCCTTCGCGCGAGCGCGCCAGATCGGCCAAGATGTCGCGGCAGCGCTCGCTCTGGCTCAACAGCAGGTGCGCGTCCTCGGCGAAGAGGCTGTTCTTGGGCAGCTCGCGCACCAGCTCCTTGGCAACCACGGCGATGGTGGCCAAGGGGCTTCCCAATTGATGCGCGGCGGCGGCGGCGAGCGAGCCCACCGCCGAGACGCGCTGCTCGCGTTCCAGCGCCAGTTGCGTGGCGGCATAAGCGTCGCGCATGCGCCGCGCACCTTCGGCCACCGACCAGATGTAACCGGCGATGAACAGGGTCGAGAACACCAGCGCGGTCCACATGCCGAGGACGTAAAGCGGTTCGGGACCGAAGGGCAGATCGGGCCGCGACGGCAGCGGCAGATGGAACAGCGCCAGCAGGCTGAGCGCCAGCACGGTCAACGCCGAGAGGCCGATGACGGTGCGGTGCGACAGGATGGTGGCCGAGACCGTGACCGGCGCCAGCATCAGCACGGCGAAGGGATTCTGCAAGCCGCCGGTGAGGAACAGCAGCATGCCGAGCTGCAGCGTGTCATAAGCGAGGTAAAGCGCGGCGGCGCGGTCTCCCAGCCGCGAGGCGGCGCGCGGCGGGCGCATGGCATAGAGATTGAGCGCGGCCGAAACCGCGACCACCGCCAGCGTGGCGCGCAGGGGCAGATCGAAGCCGAAGACATAATGCACGACCAAAAGCGTCACCGCCTGGCCGGCCACCGCCACCCAGCGGATCAAAACCAGGGTCCTGAGGCTCAAGCTGGCCTCGGCCCCTTGGGACAAGGCCAGGCTTTGGAGCCGGCCCGGCGGATTCGCGTTTTTGTTCATGGCGCCATTATACACGGCGACGAAATGCCAGGGCGCAACTGGCGCGGCGGCCCAAATCGCGCTAAGACTGGCGCCCATGGCCAAGCCGTCCTGGGAAGACCTGCCCGCCCGGCGCGAGGAAGCGCTCAATGCGCTAGCCTATTTCACGCGGCTGCGCTTCGCCGGCCGCGCCGCCTTGCATCCCGGCGACCTCGCCAAATCGGCCTGGGCCTTCCCCTTGATCGGCCTCGCCATCGGCGTCGCCGGCACCATCATTTACGACCTCGCCGCGCTGGTGGGCATTCCGCCGCTGGTCTCCGGGCTGCTGGCGATCGGCGCCACCGCGATCATCAGCGGCGGCCTGCACGAGGACGGGCTGGCGCATAGCGTCGAAGGGCTGAGCGGCGGCCATAGCGTTGAGGAACGGCTCGAAACCATGCGCGCCGGCCACATCGGCGTCTACGGCATCGTCGCCATCATCCTCAGCGTCGGCTTGCGCGGCGCGGCGCTGGCGATGCTCGGTAGCGCGCTCGGCATGCTGGGCGTGGTCGCCGGGCTGGTGGCGGCGCATGCGCTGGCGCGCGGCCTGCTGGCGCCGGCGCTGCTCTGGGGCAAGCCGGCGGCGCATGACACGCTCGACGCCGGCACGCCGCGCCCGATCAACGCCGGCATAGCCGTCGCCATCGGCCTCTTGATCGCGATCTTGGCGATGGGATTCATGCCCGCGCTTCTGGCCTTGATCCTGGCCGGCGCGGCGATGGCGCTGGTGCTTTACGCCGCGCGCGCCCGCGCCGGCGGCTATACCGGCGAGGTGCTGGGCGCGATGGAACAGGCGGGCGAGATCGTCATCCTGCTGGTCGCGGCGGTCTGGGCGTAGTGCCCGGCAAAATGCCGGCAGCGCGCGGCCCGATCGCGCGCGCGTTTCCGTCCTGGGCGGGGCAGGGCTGGCGGCCTTACGCGCTCTTGGGATTGCTGTGCCTCGGCCTTTACCTGCCCGGAATGAACGCGCTGCCGGTGACCGACCGCGACGAGGCGCGCTTCGCCCAGGCGACGCGCCAGATGATCGAGAGCGGCGATTATCTCCGCATCCGCTTCCAGGACGAGGCGCGCAACCGCAAGCCCGCTGGAATCTACTGGCTCCAGGCGCTGTCGGTGGCGACCCTAAGCGGCGCCGAACAGAGCGCCATCTGGCCTTATCGCCTGCCCTCGCTCCTCGGCGCGGTCGCGGCGGTTTTTTTGACCTTCGCGCTCGGCCGATATCTGGTGGGATATCCCGCCGCGTTCCTGGGCGCGGCGCTGCTGGCAGGCTCGCTGACGCTGGTCGCGGAAGCGCATCTCGCCAAGACCGACGCTGTACTGCTCGGGCTGGTATCGGCGGCTCAATTGGCGCTCGGCCGGATTTACTGCCAGGCGCGCCGGCCCGGAAAAAACCCCGCGCCCTGGCCTTGGGCGCTGCTGTTCTGGGCGGCGCTGGCCGCCGCGACCTTGATCAAGGGGCCGGTGGCGCCGCTCATGGCGCTGCTGACGGCGTTGTGCCTCGTCGCGGCCGATCGCGACGCGCGCTGGCTTTTAGACTTGCGGCCGTTTTGGGGCGTGGCGCTGTTCCTGGCGATGGTCGGGCCGTGGCTCTTCCTCATCTCGCGCGCGACCGAAGGCGCGTTTCTTTCGGAATCGCTCGGCCATGATTTTCTCGGCAAGCTCATGGGCGCGCAGGAAGGCCATGGCGTGCCGCCCGGCGCCTATACCCTGCTGCTCGCGCTCACCTTCTGGCCGGGCTCGCTGTTCCTGGCAGGCGGGCTGTTGCGCGGTTGGCGTGAGCGCGCGCAACCGGCCGAGCGATTCCTGCTCGCCTGGGCGGTGCCGTTCTGGATCGCGCTCGAACTGATTCCGACCAAGCTGCCGCATTACCTGCTGCCGGCATATCCGGCCTTCGCGCTGCTCGCGGCGGCGGCCTTGGTCAAAGGCGTCAAGCGGCCGCTCTGGCTCGACGCGGCGTCCGGCTTGCTGTGGGCGGCGGCGTCTCTGGTTCTCGCGGCGATGTTGATCGCGGCGCCGATGGCGTTGGGGCACGGTCTGTCGGTCGCGGGCGTGACGGCGGCGGCGATCATCCTGCTGATGGGCGGAAGCCTGCTCTATCGCTTTTGGCGGCAGAAACGTCCCGCGCCGGGGATGGCTGCGCGCGCGGCGATCCTGGCGTTGTTGGCGCTCGCTCCGGCCGCGGCCTTCGTGGCGCCGAGCCTCGACCGGCTATGGCTGTCGCGCAGCGCCGCCGACCTCGTCCGCGCCAACGCGGCGCCCAATGCGGCAATCGCGGTTTCAGGCTATGACGAGCCGAGCCTGGTCTTCCTGCTGGGGACGGCCACCAAGATCGTTCCGGGCGACGCGGCGGCGCGTTTCCTTATGGCCGCGCCGGGCGCAATGGTCCTGGTCGAAGGCCGCGAGGAGGGCTCGTTCCATCAGGCGCTCGCCCGGCTGGGCAAGACGACGCATGTCGTCGGCCGCGTCGCCGGACTCGATTACTCCAACGGCAAGCCGATGGTGCTCACCTTATACGCGGCGC
This sequence comes from Allostellaceae bacterium, assembly GCA_035602175.1. GTDB lineage: Bacteria > Pseudomonadota > Alphaproteobacteria > ATCC43930 > CGMCC-115725 > REEB95. The sequence continues at coordinate 4,368 of DATNMV010000008.1, read as the reverse complement.
CGTGAGCTTCAGCGCGTGCTGGCGGGATTCTTGAGGAGCTGGACCACCGCGGTCTTGTTGCCGGCCCAGCCCAGCGCGTCGCGCCCGGTGTAGTCCTGCTTGCCGGTATCGGCGTTGTATTTCAGCAGCAGCTTGACCGCCTCGGCGCGGCCGTTGGTGGCGGCCACCATCAGCGGCGTGACGCCCTGGCGGTTCTGCGCGTCGACCGGCGCCTTGGCGTCGAGCAGTTGGCGCATGACGTCGATGCTGCCGCGATCGGCCGCCAGGTGGAGTGCGGTGTTGCCGAGCTTGTCGCGGACGTCGGTATGAGCCGAATGGGTGAGCAGCAAATTGGCGATCATCGTGTTGTTGTTGATCGCCGCGTACATCAGCGCGGTGTAACCGGTGTAATCGGGCTGATCGGGATCGAAGCCCTGGCCGATATACCACAGCACCAAGCCGGCATTGTTGGCCGCGGCGGCCTGGGCGGTGTTGTTTGGCCGATCGGTGCTGAAGCCGGACAGCGGTATGGTCGGGCCGGCGTCGATGGCGGTGTTGCTGAAGGGGGTGGCGCTGCTGCTTTGCGCCCGCGCCATGGACGGGACGGATGCGACGGCCACGAGCAAAGCGGCGGCCAAAAGCGCGACGCGGCAACGTGTCATCCGGGCGTTCCTCTCTCCCTGGCGCGGAGTTTGCGTCTGCACGGAACGGGTTTCAAGTTAAACCCGGTAAAACGCGCCCCGGGCGCGGTCCCAAGCCCCCTTCTATCCCGCGGAACAACAGGCGGTGTAGGCTCAAGGCGCGATGGAGATCGATCTTTCACCGCTCGATTTGCCCGAATTCGCCGCCGGCGCGGTCTGGCTCGTGGGATCCGGGCCGGGCGCGCCCAGCCTGTTGTCGCTGTTGGCGCTCCATGCGCTGAAACAGGCGGACGACATCGTCTATGACGCGCTGGTGGACAAACGCATTCTCGATCTGGCGCGGCCCGGATGCCGGCGGCATTACGCGGGCAAGCGCGGCGGCAAGCCTTCGCCGCAACAGCCCGACATATCCAACCGGCTGATCGAGCTGGCGCGCCGGGGCGGGCGCGTGCTGCGCTTGAAGGGCGGCGATCCCTTCGTCTTCGGCCGCGGCGGCGAAGAGGCGCAGGCGCTCGAAGCGGCCGGCATTTCCTATCGCGTCGTGCCGGGCATAACCGCCGGCGTCGCGGCCTTGGCCGCGGCCGGAATCCCGCTCACCCACCGCGACACCAATTCGGCGGTCAGCTTCGTCACGGGTTACGCCAGCGGCGGCGGATTGCCGGAGGACGTCGACTGGGAGGCGTTGGCCAAGGGAGCGCCGCTGCTGGTGATCTACATGGCGTTGCAGAATCTGGACAAGATCGCGCGCCGGCTGATCGCGGCTGGACGCGGGCGCGACGAGCCGGTGGTTATCGTGAGCCAGGCGACGCTGCCGGGACAGCGCGTGATCGAAACAACGCTCGAAAATGCCGCGGCCGACGCCAAGCGGGCGGGGATCGAGGCGCCGGCGGTGGCCGCGGTGGGACGGACGGTGCGGCTCAAACGCGCAGGGTTATGACAGCGACCGGCTGAGGATATAGACTCCGTCCCATGTCCCGCGTGACCCGCCGAGGCCTGTTCGCCTTCATCGCATTGCTCGTCCTGTTGCTGGCGGGTTTCGCTTACGAGACCGGCTGGCTCGGCGGCGGCGCGACCGACAACGCGGCCGCCTTGCCCATCGGCGGCCCGTTTTCGCTGATCGACCAGAACGGCGTGACGCGCCAGGATGCGGATTTCCGAGGCAAGCTCATGCTGGTCTATTTCGGCTACACCTATTGTCCCGACATCTGCCCGGCGACGCTTTTGGCCATGAGCCAGGCGATCGACAAGCTGGGACCCGAAGGCGACCAGGTCCAGCCGATCTTCATCACCGTCGATCCCGAGCGCGACACGCAGGCGCAGATGAAACTCTACGCCGCGAATTTCCATCCGCGGCTCTTGGCCCTGACCGGCAGGGCGGAGCAGGTGGACGCGGCCGAGAAGGACTATCGCGTTTATGCGAAAAAGGTGACCGAAGCGAGCAAGGCGGATTACCTGATGGACCATTCCTCCTTCATCTATCTCATGGACCGCAACGGCAAGCTGGCGGCGTTGATCTCGCCCGGGGTCGAGCCCGACGCCATGGCGGCGGCGATACGGCGCCACCTGTGAGCGCACTGCCGCAGCGCATCGCGCTCGGCCAGGCCGAGATGAAGCTGATCGTCTCGCGCCATCCGCGCGCGCGGCGTTTCGTGCTGCGGCTCGACGAGCGCGGCGAAGCGGTGGAGCTGGTGCTGCCGCGTTGGGGATCGCTCCGGGAAGCGGGGCGGTTTCTGGAACAGCATCGCGGCTGGCTCGAGCAGCGGCTCAAGGACCTGCCGCCGCGCGTGGCCTTTGCCGACGGAGCCGAGATTCCGCTGCTGGGAACGCCGCACCGCATCCGGCACCGCCCGGCGGCGCGCGGGCGGGGAGCCGCCTGGATCGAAGACGGCGAGATCCATGTCGCCGGCGAAGCCGCGCATCTGCCGCGCCGGCTCAAGGATTTCCTGCGCGACTTCGCCCGCCGCGAGCTGGCGGCGCGGGCGCACACCCTGGCCGGGCGCATCGGCCGCAAGGTCGCGGGAATTCGCCTGAGCGACGGCAAGAGCCGCTGGGGCAGCTGCTCGGCCAAGGGCGAGCTGGCGTTTTCCTGGCGGCTCATCCTCGCCCCCGAGGACGTGCTGCACTATGTCGTGGCGCATGAGGTCGCCCATTTGGCGGAAATGAACCACGGGCCGCGCTTCTGGAAGCTGGTCGAGCTGCTAGCGCCGGGACACGCGGGCGGGCGGGCGTGGCTTCGCCGCAACCGGGCGCGGCTGCTGCGCTTCGGCTGAGCGCATGAGATAGAGCAGCAACCCGAGCGACGGCAGACAGGCCAGGGTCGAAGTCACGAAGAACGCCGTCCAGCCGAGGCGGTCGGCGAGAAAACCGCCGCCCGAAGCCAGCACCGTGCGCGAGGTGGCGGCGAGCGCCGACAACAGCGCGTATTGCGTGGCGGTGAAGGCGGGGTGGCAGAGCCGCGAGAGATAAGCCACGAACGCCGCTGAAGCCATGCCGCCGGTGACGTTCTCGGCGGCGATGGTCACGGCCAGCACCGCCGGATCGGGCCCGGCCCAGTACTGCACGACATACATGAGGTTCGACAGCATCTGCAGCACGCCGCAAGCGAGCAGCGCGCCCATCAGCCCCAGGCGATAGACCGCGAGACCGCCCAGAAAGATGCCGGCGACGCTGGCGAAGGTCCCGAACAGCTTGGCGACATTGGCGATCTCGATCTTGGTGAAACCGAGCGCGATGTAGAACGGGTTGGACATGACGCCGGCGAGCGCGTCGCCGAATTTGTAAAGCACGACGAAGACCAGGATCAAAAGCCAGCCCTTGCGCGAAGCGAATTCGGCGAACGGCGCCGCGACCGCACGCTCGAACCAGTTTTTCTCCTTGGGCGGCGCCACCAGCCTGGGCTCGCGCGTCATCAGCACGGTGGCTATGCCCACCAGCATCAACGCCGCCATCCCGGCATAGGACCAGAACCAGCCGAAATAGGAGGCGAGATAGAGCGCGCCCGCGCCCGAGGCGATCATGCCGATGCGGTAACCCACCTGGGTCACCGCCGCGCCCGCGCCCTGTTCGCGCTCGCCCAGAAGCTCGACGCGATAGGCGTCGATGACGATGTCCTGGCTGGCCGAGAAAAACGCCACCGCCGCCGCGGTGAAGGCCACGCGCCAGGGATCGGCCGCGGGGTCGCACAACGCCATGGCGAGAAGCGCCAGCGCCAGCGCCGCCTGGATGGTCACCGCCCAGGAGCGCCGCCGCCCCAAGCGCCGCGTCAGGAACGGGATCGCCACCCGGTCCATCACCGGCGACCACAGGAATTTGAGGTTGTAGGCCAGGCCGACCTGGGCGAAGAGGCCGATGGAGGTGAGCGTGATGCCCGACTCTTTCAGCCAGATCGCGAGCGTCGCGCCGGTCAAGGCCAAAGGCAGGCCGCTCGAAAAACCCATCAACAGAATCGCCAACATGCGCCGGTCGGCATAGACCCGGAGCGAGGCGAGCCAGGATGTCATGGGTGTCGAGCCGGCGGCGCGGCCAGGACCGCGTTACGGCTTCTTCTTGTCGGCGTCGGCCGCCACCTGCATGCGGATGATCTTGTCGGGATCGGACACCGCGCCGTTGCGGTCGGGATCGCCTTTCTTGATCGCGTCGATGAATTCCATGCCCGATGTCACCTGGCCGAAGATGGTGTATTGGACGTCGAGCCCCGGTTGCGGCGCGAAGCAGATGAAGAACTGGCTGTCGCCGCTGTCCGGGTTCT
>DATNMV010000007.1:0-4081 GCA_035602175.1 Allostellaceae bacterium | reverse complement strand
GGATCGTGCGCGAGCCCGAATAAGACGAGAGCGAACGCGGCGCCTAGGAGCCTGTCTGCTTTATCTGGGTGTCGCGGCTGTTTGAAGCTGGATTTCGGGGCGCGGGCTTGACGCGCCAGGCGGATCGCCGCTTGACCGGGGTCAAGCGGCTGCGAGAGGGGCGATAGACAGAGTCCGCCCCTGGGCGAGCTTCAAGAGGTTGTGGGCGAGGCAGACGAGGCCCCACTCGGCGGCGACCTTTTCGAGGCCACGCAACAGGAACTGACGGAAGCCCCGCGCCTGCTTGATCTGTCCGAACACCGGCTCGGGCAGTTGCTTGCGCAAGCGATAGGGGCTTTCGTGGCCGCCGGCCTTAATCTTCTCCCGCATCGCGGCAAGGCGCGCGCCGCCGCCCTCTCCCGCGGTCGGATGCTTCGCCCGCCCCGGCGCGACATAAGCGTCAACGCCCGACGCCTCCAGCGCGATCAGATTGGCGTCGGAGCAATAGCCGGCGTCGGCCGACAGCTGCGCCGGCTTGCGGCCGAGACCGGCCTCGATCGCCTCGACCATCGGCGTCAGCTGATGCTGATCGGTCTGATTGGCGTCGAGCCCGTAGGCGACGATCACCTGCGCCGTGGCGTCCACCGCCGCCTGGGCGTTGTAGCCCTGGATGAAGCCGTCCTTGGTTTTCATGATGCGGCTTTCCGGATCGGTGAAGTTCTTCTGCGCTTTGGGATCGGGCTCTTCGGACGGCGGGGCGGCGGGCTTTCCCGGTTTTTTACGCCCCTCCGCGTGTCGCCGTTCCTCAGCCTCGGCCTGCGCTTTGGCCTTGGCCGCCGCGGCGGCTTTCGCCTCGGCCTCCAATTCGGCCTTCGCCGCCCGGATCTTCTCGGCCCGCTTCTTCTTGTCGGCGACCCAGTCTGGCATCTCCTCGCCGCTCTTGTCGCGGCCGAAGGCCTTGTCTTCCTCGGCGTCCGCAGCCTCGGCCGCGCTCAGCCATCGCGCAACCTCGGCCTCAAGCTCCGCCGCCCGCTTGGCCATGCGCTCGTAGCTCATCGCCTTGTGCTTGGAGGCGTTCGCCTTGATCTTCGTGCCGTCGAGCGCGACATGGCCGAGCTTCACCAGTCCCGCCTGCTCGCAAAGCTTGAGAACCTGCGCAAACAGTCCGGCAAGCGCCTTCAGGTGACGCTTGCGGAAGTCCGAGACGGTGCGGAAATCCGGCGGATCGAGCCCGACAATGCTCATGAAGTCGACCCGCTCGCGCGCCGCCTTGGCGATCCGGCGCGACGAGTAGACCCCATTGCAATAGCCGTAGAGCAACAGCCCCGTCATCATCGCCGGATCAAACGGAGGCTGCCCGCGTTCGCTCGCGTAGGCCGCTTCGATGGCGCGAAGATCGAGATGCTCGAGCACAAGCGCCAAAATAAAGCGCGCAAGGTGGTCCTCGCCGACGAAGTCCCCCACGCTGGCCGGCAACAACAGCGGTTGGTCGATATTCCAGGGGCGGAACGTCTTGCTCATGAGCAAGCAGAATCCGATTCGCGCCCACGCCGCCACCGAATCCGCTATTTCTCGGACAGGCTCCTAGGTCAGGGCGCTTACCTAGAGCAAAAGCAGACCGCGTTAACAGACAACCGACGGCTTAAGGCTCCTGCAACAGGCTGACATGGGCGGCGACGCAGCGCCAGCCAGCTTCGGTCCTCAGCCAGACCTGGCTCTGCCTTCCCGTCTTCGTCGCGCCGATGCGCTTGAACTCGGCGTTGGCGGTGGCGAAGTCCCGCCCGTAGGTGGTGATCACCGTCTTGAGCAGATTGCGGGCCAGGTTGATCGCCGGGCGGCGGCCGCGAAAGGCGGCGATCTCGTCATAGCCGTAGAGGTTCTCGGTGACCCCGTAGCGCAAGGTGTGCGGGCTCTTCCAGAACAGCGCGTCGAGTTCGGCAATGTCGTTCGAGACCAGCGCGCGCTCGTAGCGCGCGAACGCCTTCTCCACTTCAGCGACCACTTCGGGAATGTTGATTTCGATCATCGGGCAGGAACCTCGGTTCAAACGGGAGTAGGCGATGCGACAGCGCCGAGCGCCTCGGCGGCCGCGGCTGTCCGGAGGACCAGGTCCTCCCGCCAGGGCGCGGCGATGATCTGCACCCCGAGCGGCAGCGGGCCGCAGTCCGCCACCGGCGCGGCGACGGTCGGCAGGCCGGCGAACGACAGCGGCTGGGTGAAGACGCCGAGATGCCCGGCGGCGGGAAGGCGCTGGCCCGCGATCTCGATCCACGCCTGGCCGATCGGGAACCCCGGATATGGCGTGGCGGGCGCCAGGACCACGTCGACGTTTGCGAACGTCTTGGCCATTTCCCGGCAGTACCAGCGCCGCACTCGCTGCGCGTGGGCGTACCAGACGCCCGGCGCAAGCGCGCCGGCGAGGAAGCGCGCCCGGGTCTTTGGATCGAAGTCCTGCGCTCTCGCAATCAGGTCCTGAAAATGCAGCTCCGCTCCCTCGACCGAGGTCATGATCATGGCGGCGCCGCGCGCCGCGCCCGGCGACGGCAGCTCGACGCGCTCGGACGCTCCGAGCGCCGAAGCGACGCGCTCGACCGCGGCGAATGCTTCCGGCGCGCCCTGGCTGGCGTAATAGCCGGCAGCGACCGCGATCCGCAGCCCTTCGACCCCTCGCACGAGGAGCGGCAGCGTCGGCTCGGGCGGCTTCGACGCGCAGGCCGGGTCCGCCGGATCGGGCCCCTGCATCGCGTCATAGGCGAGCGCGAGGTCTTCGGTCGTCCGCGCGAACGGACCGCCGACATCGAGGCTGGCCGCGAACAGCCTCATGCCGGCGCGGCTTAAGCGCCCGATGGTCGGCCTGAGGCCGAAGACGCCGCAGAGCGCCGCCGGCACCCGGATCGAGCCGTTGGTGTCGGAGCCGAGCGTGAGCGGGACCAGGCCCGCGGCGACCGCCGCCGCCGAGTCGCCCGACGATCCGCCGGCGATCCGCGCCGGATCGTGCGGATTGCGGGTCGGGCCATGATGCGTGTTCTCGGTCGAGAAGCCGAACGCGTACTCATCCATGTTGAGGGCGCCGACGAGGACTGCGCCGGCCGCGGTCAGCCGCCGCGCGAGCGCCGCATCCTCAGCCGCCGGCGCCCGGTCGCGGTCGATGTGCGAGCCGGCGATGGTGGGCAGGCCAGCGACGTCGTAGAGGTTCTTGACCGCGAACGGGACGCCGGCCAGCGGGCCGGGGTCGCGCCCGGCGCCGACGGCGGCGTCGACCGCCGCTGCGGCCGCAAGCGCCCGCTCTTTCGCGACGGCGGTGAAGGCGTTGATCGCCCCGTTCCGCGCCGCGATCGCGGCCAGCGTTTCCTCGACCACCGCAGTTGCGGTGCGCTGGCGCGAGCGCACGGCCGAAGCGAGTTCGCGGGCGGTTCGCCGCGTCATCGCCCCGCTCCGCCGTCAGGAATGAACACCGCCGCGGCGACCGTCTCCTCCGGCAACGGGATCGCCATGAGCTGCGCCGCAACCCGCGCCAGCACCGCGAAGGCTTGGGTCACGTCGCCGAGGTCGGCCGGCGCGATCGTGAGCCCGACCGCAGCCGCGGCTTCCGGGACGTAATGGGCCGGATCAAACGGATCGGCCATCCTACTTGGCCTTCCCGATCACGCCTTCGACGTACCAGTCGAAATTCCCCATCTTGTCGCCGCCACATGCCTCGCCGTCCTTGATCCGGACGACGCCGGTGTTGTCGGTGATCGGGCCGGTGAACGGATTGAATCCCTTCCCGACCTTGTCGGCCGCCGCCGTGACCAGCGCCCGCGTCTCTTCCGGCACGGCCGGGCCGAAAGGCGCGATCGCGATCATGCCTTCGCCCAGACCCTCGCGGACCATCGCCGGCTTGAACGCCCCGTCAATCACGCTCTTGGCGGTTGCGGTCATGAACGGACCCCAGGTGAAGCCGAGGCCGGTGATCCAGCCTTTCGGCGCCAGAGCGCTGGCTTCGATCGACTGAAAGCCGATCGAATAGACGCCGCGGCTCTCCGCCACCTGGATGACCGTCGCCGGCGAATCGACGTGCATCGCGATGACGTCTGCGCCCTGGTCGATGAGCGCGCCGGTC
>DATNMV010000006.1:0-3877 GCA_035602175.1 Allostellaceae bacterium | reverse complement strand
TCCATCTCCTTGCGGGTCGAAAGCCGGCGCAGCCCCGAATTCTTGGCCTTGCCCACCGGCACGCGCAGCGTCATGCGGTCCTTGTCGAAATGGACGACGAAGACGTTGAGCTGGTAGCCCGCGATTTCCTGATCCTCGATGCCGAGGATCTTGCCGACGCCGTGCGTCGGGTACACGACGAAATCGCCGGTGGTGAAGCCGAGCTTCTCAGGCATGGTTTTCTCTTCTTTCTTGCGCACGGAAAAATCCCGCGGATTGCTTAACGAAGAACCGAGAAAGCCCCCGGCCGCGAAACGGGTTGCGGCGGCGGAAGCCATTCACCGGGGAAGACGCACATTCCGTGCATCGGTTCATCCAAATAACACAAAATAGCGAGAAAAGCCAGTCGGGAGCCATGCAACGGATGCAAGCCACCCTGCAAACTACCGGATTCGCTTGGTTTTTGGCCGTCTTCGGCCGGTCCGGGCCTAGCGCTTGGCCGGGTTGGGGCTGAAGAACTTGGCGAACTTATCGGGAACGTCCTTGAAGCTGTCGGCATCCGGCGGCGCCGGACCCTTGCGCGTGATGTTGGGCCAGGTTTTGGAATATTGCGTGTTGGTTTCGAGCCATTTCTCGGCCTGGGGATCGCTGTCCGGCACGATCGCCTCGACCGGGCATTCGGGCTCGCACACCCCGCAATCGATGCATTCATCGGGGTGGATCACCAGCATGTTCTCGCCCTCGTAGAAGCAATCGACCGGGCATACCTCGACGCAGTCGAGGTATTTGCACTTGATGCAGGCTTCGGTGACGACATAGGTCATGGGCTTTACTCGGTCTCGCTTGCGCAATAATGGCGTGAGGCTGGTAGCATGCCGGCCCGGCGCGGTGCAACCCCAGCTAAATTATGGATTTTTCGGCGCTTCCAGCGGCGGCGGCCCGACATAACAGCCGCGAGGCCTCGGATGGTGCAAGGCCAGGGTTTCCTCCGCGACATGCGCCATGAGGCCGATCGAACGGCCGAGCAGCAGCAGCGCCTCAGCCGCGCCTCGCGGCAATTCCAGCCGTGCCTCGAGCAAGGACAGCGCCGCCTCGAACGTCGCGCCGGCTGATCCGGCGCCGGCGCCCAGCATCGCGAGCAATAAACCGCTGCGCGGATCGGCCCCGGCAAAAAGCGGTACTGGGCCCGCGAGGCGCAGCGCGGCCAGGCCGCAGCCGACTGATTGCCAGGGCGGCACGCCCGACGAACAGGCCAGGCGCGCGGCCTGGCTCGCCGCGTCAATGCCGCCATCGGCCGCGAGAATCAGCGCCGCGCGCAGCAGCGGGCGGTGGTCGCGGCCCAGATTCCAGGCCTCGGCCAGCACCGCCTCGACCGGCCGCGCCGACGGAGATATTCCGGCGACGGATGCCGCGAGAAAGCGCAACAGCCGCGCCCCGGCGTAACCGAAGAACGCCGCCGTGTCGCCCGATGCCGGATGTTCCACCGCCGCCGCTTGCAACAGCGCCCGGGCGCGCGCGGCCGGCGGCAGGGGGCTTAGCGCATCGAGCAGCGCGGCCTGGTTGTCGAGCGGATCGGGCAGATTGTCGGCGGCGAAGCTCGCCACCGGATCGGCCTGCCACAGCAGCGCGGCCGCTTCGCGCACCGACAGCGTGCGGGCGAGTTCGGCCGCGTCGCGGCCACGGTAATAGAGCTTTCCCTCGAGTGCGAGGGTGATCGCGGTCTCGACATCCGGACGCGCCGCGCTTTCGCCGCCGCGCTTGAGCAGGGCCACGTCGCTTTCGTGATAACGCCGCGACCGGCCCTGGCTGCGTTCCGAACGGATCAGGCCGCGGCTGACATAGGCGTAGAGCGTGGCGCGGGTGATGTCGAGCGCGCGCGCCGCCTCGGTCGCATTCAAATAGCCGTCCCGACTCGTCATCTTGCCCCGTCTTTTATATATATTATCAATATTGATAATATATCATGCAAAACCTTCCAGATAATAGAGAAATGCCGAGGCGCCGCCGCTTCCGGCCGTCGCTGGCGGGATCGGGGCGCTCTGCTATTGTCGCCGCTCCGTTGGTCTCGGTCGGCCGGAAAGGCGGGTGGCGTGGCGGCGCGTGGGCGGGTGGTGGTGTTGCATTTCGCGGGGCAAATGCCGCTGGCCGGCATCGCCTGGCAGGCGCTGCATTACCTGCTGGGCTTCGAGCGCTTGGGTTACGAGGCCTGGTACGTCGAGGATCACGGCGCCAACCCCTACGATCCCCGGCTCAACAGCATCGTCACCGACAACGCGCCCAACATCGCCTATCTCAAGGGGCTGATGGAGCGTTTCGGGCTCGGGCAGCGCTGGGCCTATTGGGACGCGATCAACGACCGCTATCACGGCATGACGCGCGAGGCCGTGGCGGGGCTGTTCCGGGGCGCCGACGCCCTGTTCAATTTGTGCGGCGCGACAAGGCTGCGCGAGCATCACATGGCCTGCAAGCGCCGCGTCATGGTCGACACCGATCCGGTCTATGAGCAGATCAAATACGCCGAGGCCGATGCCGCCGCGCGCGCCTATCTCGACGCCCACACCCATTTCTTCACCTATGGCGAGAATGTCGGCGGCCCGGGCTGGATCGTGCCGCTGTGCGGCATCGCGTGGCAACCGACGCGGCCGCCGGTGGTGCTCGATCTCTGGCCGGCCGACGGCCAGGGCGGCGCGAGCTTCTCCACCATCGCCACCTGGGAGAACAAGGGCAAGAACATCGACTTCCAGGGCGAGCGCTACGTCTGGTCCAAGCACGTCAACTTCCTGCGCTTCCTCGATCTGCCGAAGCTTTCCAAGCAGGACTTCACGGTCGCGCTCAATTCCGCGCCGCCGGAGGCCGAGCGCGAGATCAAGGCCAATGGCTGGCGCGTGATCGATGCGCGGGCGGTCTCGCTCACCCTCGGCGAGTACGGCGATTTCATCCGCGCATCGCGCGGCGAATTCACCGTCGCCAAGGACATCTATGTGCGGCCGCGCAGCGGCTGGTTCAGCGACCGCAGCGTGTGCTATCTCGCCTCGGGCAGGCCGGTGGTGACCATGGATACCGGCTTCTCGCGTTTCTACCCGGTGGGCGAGGGCTTGTTCGATTATTCCGACACGGGCGGCGCGCTCGCCGCGATCGCTTCCATCAACGCCGATTATCCGCGGCACTGCCGCGCCGCGCGGGATATCGCCGCGGAATATTTCGACGCCGGGCGGGTTCTGCCGGCGATGCTGGCGGGCGTGGGGCTATGAGCGGGATCGGGAATAGCGCGGACGGGCGCGCGGGTTTGGACCTGGCCGGATGGCGGCTTACTTGGGATCATTTGGCGCTGGCGCTGTTCTTCGTCGTGCTAGTGCTGATCCTTGCGACATTCACCGATTACGGCGTCACCTGGGACGAGGACGTGCACAACTGGTACGGCGAGGCGGTGCTCAATTACTACCTTACCGGCTTCAAGGACCAGTCGAGCCTGCATTACCTCGATCTGTTCAATTACGGCGCGGGATTCGACATGACCGCGGCGGCATTGAACCGCATCTCGCCTTTCGGCACCTACGAGACTCGGCATCTGTTTGACGCCCTGATCGGCCTGGTCGGCATCGTCGGAACCTGGAAGCTGGGCAAAGCGCTGGCCGGGCCGCGCGCGGGGTTTTTCGCCGCGCTCTTCCTCGCGCTCACGCCCAATTTCTACGGCCAGATGTTCAACAATCCCAAGGACGCGCCCTTCGCCGTGGGCATTGCGTGGTCGCTTTATTTCCTGGTGCGGCTGCTGCCGGGTTTGCCCCGGCCCGATTGGCGGCTGGTCGCCAAGTTGGGACTGGCCGCCGGGCTGGCCCTGGCGGTGCGCGTCGGCGGCCTACTGATCCTGTCCTATGTCGGATTGGCGCTGTTGTTGTTC
>DATNMV010000005.1:0-3271 GCA_035602175.1 Allostellaceae bacterium | reverse complement strand
GGCACCTTCCCCCGAACGCATGGTAAAGGGCGCAACGCGCATCTTGCCGTTTGAGCGCGTGGCGCTCGTGTTACAGGGCGGCGGTGCGTTGGGCGCATACCAGGCCGGCGTTTACCATGCTCTCCATGAAGCAAACATCGGGGTCGATTGGCTGTGCGGCACGTCAATCGGCGCGATCAACGGCGCGATCATCGCCGGTAATCCGCCGGAGAAGCGTGTCGAACGGCTGCGCGATTTCTGGGAGACGATTACTAAACCGCCGGTGCGAATTCCCAGCATGCCGTGGTTTACCGATCTGCCATGGAGCGGCAACGGACACGCGCGCTACTGGACGGGCCGCATCAGTGCATTCTCCACCATGCTGCATGGCGCGCCCGGTTTCTTTTCGCCGCGGCCATTGCCGCCGGTGAACTCGGCGGCGGAAAGTCCCGAGGCCGTGAGCTATTATGACATCGCCCCGCTGAAGGAGACGCTGGCCCGGCTCGTCGATTTCGACCTGATCAATGACGAGTCGATGCGTTTTACGGTGCTCGCCACCAATGTGCGCAGCGGCGCGCGTGCGTATTTCGAGAATCGCGAACAGGCGATCGGCCCTGCGCATATCCTGGCCAGCGCTTCGTTGCCGCCGAGCTTTCCGCCCACCGAAATCGACGGCGAATATTTTTGGGACGGCGGTGTGATCTCGAATTCGCCGATGCAGTTCGTTGTCGATAACCGCGGGCGCCACACCGCGCTGGTTTTTCAGGTCGATCTCTGGGACGAAAACGGCAAAGTTCCACTCGATATTCCGTCAGCCAATCTGCGCGCCCTGGAAATTCACAGCGCCAGCCGCATCAACGTCTCACTCGAGGAATATAAGCGGAGGCAGAAATTCCGAATGGCGCTGCACCGATTCCTGGACGAGTTGCCCGAGCAATGCCGGTCCGACCCGGACGTCCAGTTCCTGTCCGAACAGGCGCGCGGGAAAGTCGCGACCATCGTGCAGCTGAAGTATCAATCCAACAAGTTCGAAACGGCGGGCAAGATGTTCGAGTTTTCCCGGCGGGCGATGGAGGAACACTGGCAGGCGGGATATGACGACACGGGAAAAGCCCTCGGCGAGCCGGCGGTGTTTGAATTGCCCGATGTGACCGAGGCGGCGCGGATATTCGACGTGCACCGCGGCTGGATGGACTAGCGCCACCCGCGGCCCTGCGGGGACTGTGGGAGTTGCGCATAGCGTGCCCTCTCCGGCATCGGCGGCTCGCCATCCGCCGCGCACGCCGCTAAGAGTCGGGCAGGGTTACGAGTCGCCAATGCCCATCCGTCAGCTGCCCGAGTCGATTGTCAATCGCATCGCCGCCGGCGAGGTGGTCGAGCGTCCGGCGAGCGTGGTCAAGGAGCTGGTCGAGAACGCACTCGACGCCGGCGCCACGCGCGTTGACGTTCTCACCGATGGGGGCGGGCGGCGGCTCATTTCCGTCAGCGACAACGGCGAGGGCATGCGGCAGGCCGACCTGGCGATCGCCGTCGAGCGTCACGCCACGTCGAAGCTCAATGACGACGATCTCATCGCGATCAGCACGCTCGGGTTTCGCGGCGAAGCGTTGCCGTCGATTGGCGCGGTGGCCCGTCTTGCCATCACCAGCCGCCACGGTGAGGAGTCGCACGCCTGGTCGGTCGAGGTCGACGCCGGCGTCAAATCGCCTCTCAAGCCCGCGGCGCTTGGCGGCGGCACGCGCGCCGAAGTGCGTGACCTCTTTTTCGCGACGCCTGCGCGGCTGAAATTTCTCAAAACCGATCGTACCGAAGCGGACGCCATCCGCGAGGCCGTGCGCCGCCTCGCCATGAGCCGTGCCGATGTGGCTTTTACGCTTGCTGGTGAGGAGCGCGCGTCGCTCAGCTTTGCCGCGGCGCTGCCGGGCGCCGCCGGGCGGCTGGTGCGACTCGGAGACGTTCTCGGCGCGGACTTTCGCGCCAACGCGTTCGCCATCCATGCCGGGCGAGAAGGCATTACGGTCGAAGGTTTTGCCGCTTTGCCGACGCTGACCCGCGCGAACTCGCTCGGCCAATACCTTTTCGTCAACGGCCGGGCGGTGCGCGACAAGGTGCTCGTCGGCGCGGTCCGCGCCGCCTATGCGGATTATTTGCCGCGCGATCGCCATCCGCTGGTCGCGCTTTTCGTCACGTTGCCGGCACGCGAAGTCGACGTCAACGTCCACCCGGCCAAGGCCGAGGTTCGCTTCCGCGATGCCGGGTTGGTGCGTGCACTCATTGTGCACGCGCTCAAGAGCGGGCTCGTACGCGAGGCCAGGAGCGCCGCGACAACCGGCGGCGCCGGCACACTTGCGGCACTGCGGCCGCAGCAAGGCGCCGGCGTGGGCCATCCGTCATGGCCGCGCAGCGTCGGCTTCGCGGACCACACGCAGGCTTCGTTTGATGTCGGCGCACCAGCGGCGAACGCTCCTCTTTCAGAGGGCGTGGATTTCGCCCGCGAGGCAAGCGCCTTCGCGCCTCCCGACAGCGATGCGTTCGATCATCCGCTCGGCGCGGCGCGTGCGCAGGTGCACGAGACTTACATCGTGGCGCAGACGCGCGACGGCCTCATTATCGTCGACCAGCACGCCGCGCACGAGCGTATTGTCTACGAGAGGCTGAAGTCAGCGTTGGCGCATGACGGCGTCGCGCGACAAATCCTGCTCATTCCCGAAATCGTCGAGCTTGACGAGCCGGCGGTGGAGCGGCTCCTTGCCCACCGCCAGGAGCTTGCGCGCTACGGCATCGTCCTTGAGTCGTTCGGCCCCGGGGCGGTCGCGCTACGCGAAACGCCGGCTTTGCTCGGCGAAATCGACGGCGCCGGTCTGATCCGCGATCTCACCCAACATCTCGAAGAATGGGATGAGACACTGCCGCTGGAACGCCGTCTGATGCATGTTGCCGCCACCATGGCCTGTTACGGCTCGGTCCGCGCGGGACGGCGCCTCAAGCCCGCGGAAATGAACGCGCTGCTGCGGGAGATGGAGGTCACCCCAAATTCCGGGCAATGCAATCACGGCCGCCCAACCTACGTGGAATTAAAGCTCACCGACGTCGAGCGCTTGTTCGGGCGGCGCTAACCCCGACAACAGCCGCCTTAAGCGGTCACGGAGAGGGCCCGGCCAGGCCGATATTCGCCCAAACGGCCAAGCAAACGAGCGAAAGCGCGAAGACGACGTAAAGTTTTGGCATGGTCATGTCCTCACGTTGACGTCACAAACTCTCATCCGGATAATTCTGCCGTAGGTGATTTTGG
>DATNMV010000004.1:0-7704 GCA_035602175.1 Allostellaceae bacterium | reverse complement strand
CAGGACGTGCTGTTCTTCGTCGACAACATCTTCCGCTTCACCCAGGCGGGCTCCGAGGTCTCGGCGCTCCTGGGCCGCATCCCCTCGGCGGTGGGTTATCAGCCGACGCTGGCCACCGACATGGGCGCGCTGCAGGAACGCATCACCACCACCAAGAAGGGCTCGATCACCTCGGTCCAGGCGATCTACGTGCCCGCCGACGATTTGACCGATCCGGCGCCGGCCACGTCCTTCGCGCATCTTGACGCCACGACCGTGCTGTCGCGCCAGATCGCCGAGCTCGGGATTTATCCGGCAGTCGACCCGCTCGATTCGACCTCGCGCATGCTCGATCCGCGCGTGGTCGGCGACGAGCATTACAAGGTGGCGCGCGACGTGCAGCGCGTGTTGCAGACTTACAAATCGCTGCAGGACATCATCGCCATCCTCGGCATGGACGAGCTGTCCGAAGAGGACCGGCTCACCGTCGCCCGCGCGCGCAAGATCCAGCGTTTCCTCAGCCAGCCTTTCCACGTCGCCGAGGTCTTCACCGGCACGCCGGGCGTGTTCGTCAAGCTCGAGGATACGATCAAGGCGTTCAAGGCGATCGTCGCCGGCGACTACGACGATCTGCCGGAAAGCGCTTTCTACATGGTCGGCACCATCGAAGAGGCGGTGGAGAAGGCGAAAAAGATGGCGGCGGAGGCGGCGTAAGGCGCGATGGCCGACAAGGTCAAATTCGAATTGGTCTCGCCGGAGAAGCTGCTGCTCTCCGAGGACGTCGCCATGGTGGTGGTGCCGGGGGGCGAGGGCAATTTCGGCGTGCTGCCGGGCCACGCGCTGCTCATCTCCACCGTGCGGCCGGGCGTCATCGACGTCTACGCCCAGGACCAGCGCGCGGTGACGCAGCGCCTGTTCGTCTCGGGCGGTTTCGCCGAGGTGACGCCCGAGCGCTGCACCGTGCTGGCCGACGAAGCCATGCCGGTGGCCGAGATCGACCGAAGCGCGGTCGAAGCCGAGGCCAAGACTCTCGAAAGCGAAGTCGCGGGCTTGAAGGACGAGACCGCTCGCGCCGCGGCCGAGGACAAGCCCGGGCTGCTCGCCCGGCTCCACGCCTCCGAGCGGCGCCTGGCCGCCGCCAAGGCCAAGCTCGAATCGCTCAAGGCACAGGCGCATTAGGCCAGCCTATACCGGCGGCGCGCGGTTCACTTATACTGCCGCCCGTGATGGATCACTGGAAGCTCGCCGACATTCCCTGGAAAAAATTCGAGTCCGGCAAGGTCGATCCCGACCTGCTGCGGCTCGTCAAGGCGGCGAGCGTGGTCGAGCAGAATGGCGGCGATTACACCCAATATCTCTGCCGCGTATTCGAGGGCGACGCGGAATTCCAGCAGGCCGCCAAGCTGTGGGGCGCGGAAGAGATTCAGCACGGCCAGGCGCTCGGCCGCTGGGCCGAGTTGGCCGATCCCGGTTTCGATTACAAAGCAGCCTGCGCGCGCTTCAGCGCGGGCTATCGCGTGCCCTTGCGGCCGGAAGGCTCGGTGCGCGGCTCACGCGCGGGCGAGCTGATCGCGCGCTGCATGGTCGAGACCGGCACCAGCTCCTATTACACCGCGCTCGGCGAGGCGGCGTCGGAGCCGGTGCTGAAGGAAATCTGCCGCCACATCGCCGCCGACGAGCTGCGCCATTACAAGCTGTTCTATACCCACTTGAAGCGCTATCTCGAGATCGAGCAGCCCAAGCTGTGGCGGCGCCTCCTGGTCGCGTTCGGCCGCATCGTCGAATCCGAGGATGACGAGCTGGGCTTCGCCTATCACGCCGCCAACGAGCGCGAGGACGCGGTCTACTACCGCAGCCGCGCGGTCCATTCCTATCTGCGGCGCGCCTATGCGGTCTATCGCCGCCACCATGTCGAGCGCGGCATGGCCATGATCTTCAAGGCGGTGGGATTGAAGCCCAATAGCCGGTTCGAAAGCGTCGCCGCGCGTCTCGCCTGGTGGGCGATGCGGCTGCGCCGCTTCGCGCTCGAACAGGGCGGGCTTATCCCGCCGCGCGGTTATCGGGCAGAAAAAGCGCGAATTCGGCCAGCAAGTCGCGGTACAGCGATCGCTTGAAATCGACCGCGAGCACGGGAAGATCGCTCGCCTCGACCCATTTCCAGGCGTCGAATTCGGGCAGGTGCGCGTCGAGGTCGATGTCGTCCTCGCTGCCGGTGAAGCGCATGGCGAACCATTTCTGCGCCTGGCCCTTGAAGCGCCCGCCCCACAGGCTCTTCTGCAATTTCGGCGGGAAATCGTAGACGTGCCAATGGGGGCTTTCGGCGAGCAGCAGCGCCTTGTCGGTGCCGATCTCTTCCTTCAATTCCCGCCGCGCCGCTTCGAGCGGCTTCTCGCCCCGGTCGATCCCGCCTTGCGGCATTTGCCAGGCGTCCTTGGTCCCGATGCGCCGGGCGACGAACACCCGGCCGTTGTCATCGAGCAACATCACCCCGGTGCCGGGCCGATAGCCGGCGGGCGGGCCATCCCTCACTCCGCCGCCTTGGCGTTGTTGAATAGCGTCACGCCGCGCAGCATGTCGACCGCGCGGGCGAGCTGATAGTCGTCGACCGAGCCGAAAGTGCTGGGGTCGGAACTGTCGACGGGCGCGGCGCTGTTGTCGTTCGCGGGCGCGGCCGGGGATTTGCTCGCATCCGCCGCTCCCGGATCGGTGTTCTTGAGCGCGCCCTTCAGATCGGCCTCGTGGGTGGTCTGGCCGGTGGCGATCTTCTCGATCTTGGCCGGCTCGACCACCACGTCGGGATCGATGCCCTTGGCCTGGATCGAGCGGCCCGACGGCGTGTAATAACGCGCGGTGGTCAGCCGCATGGCGCCGTGTCCGGGCAGCTGGATGATGGTCTGCACCGAACCCTTGCCGAAGGATCGGGTGCCGAGCAGCACCGCGCGGTGTTGGTCCTGCAAGGCGCCGGCCACGATCTCCGAGGCCGAAGCCGATCCGCCGTTGATCAGCAGCACCATGGGCAGGCCCTTGGTAAGGTCGCCCCCGGCCTTGGCGTCGTAGCGTTGCGCGTCCTCGGGATGGCGGCCGCGGGTGGAAACGATCTCGCCCTTGTCGAGGAAATCGTTCGACACCGAGATCGCCTGGTCGAGCAACCCGCCCGGGTTGTTTCTGAGATCGAGCACGATGCCGGTGAGCTTGCCGCCCGCTTGCGTCTGGAGCGACTTGATCGCCGCCTGGACGCCGCTGTCGGCCTGCTCGTTGAAGCTGGAGATGCGGATATAGCCGATGTCGTTGCCGATGAGCTGCGACTTGACCGATTGAACCTTGATGACGGCGCGCTTCAGCGTGATGGGGAAGGGCTGCGCGTTGCCGCGGCGGATCACCAGCTTGATGTCGCTGTTCACCGGTCCGCGCATCTTCTCGACCGCGTCGTTGAGGCTCATGCCCTGGACCGGTTCGCCGTCGATGGCGACGATCAGGTCGCCGGGCTTCAATCCGGCCTTGGCGGCGGGCGTGTCGTCGATGGGCGAGACCACCTTCACCAACCCGTTTTCCATCGTCACCTCGATGCCCAGGCCGCCGAACTCGCCCTTCACCTGCACCTGCATGTCGCCGAAGCTCTTCGGGTTCATGTAGCTCGAATGCGGGTCGAGCGAATTCAGCATGCCGTTGATCGCGGCTTCGATCAGCTGCTCGTCTGTCACCGGTTCGACATAGTTGGCGCGCACGCGCTCGAACACCTCGCCGAACAGATCGAGCTGTTTGTAGGTATCGGAAGTGGCCGGAGGAACCTGGTTCTGCGGCTGGTCGGCGGCGCGGACCGGCAACGGGAGAAGCCAGAGGAGGGTGGCGGCCAGGGCCGCTGCAACACGGAAACGCATTATCCATTTACCTTTTCATCGCGGATTGCCAGCCACGGCAACGGGTTGATCGGTTGGCCGTCGTGTCGAAGTTCGAGATAGAGGCGGGGTTTTTGACTGCTTTGTGACATGACGCCCACCGGCTCGCCCGCCACCAGCCACTGACCGACGCTTTCATCGACCCGGTCGAGGCCCGCCAGAAGCGAATGATACCCGTCGCCGTGACCTATGATCAATATTTGCCCGTAGCCCTTGAACGGCCCGGCGAACAGCACTTTGCCGTCGAACGGCGCCACCACCTGCGCCCCGGAGCGGGTTTCGAAGGTCAGGCCCTTGCTGGCGGGCGCTCCCGCCGGCATCGGATCGCCGAAGCGCGCGACCAGGGTTCCGGTCGCCGGCACCGCCATATGCCCCATGGCCTGGGAAATGGGCCTTATGTCACGCGGCCGCGCCGGGTCCGGGGCCGTGGGCGGCGGCGCGTTCATCGCTACCCTGTCGCCGGCGGGCGGGTGGGCGGCCAGGCGGGCGGCCGCCGCCTCGCGCGCGGCGCGCTCGGCTTCGAGCCGGGCGATCAAATCCTTGAGATCGCCCGCCTTGGCGGCCAAGGCGGCCTGGCGCTGGCCGCTCTCCGCCGCGCCCTGCCGGGTTTGGGCGAGCAGCGCCTGCTTTTGCGCGATCAGGCCGGAGATCTGGTTCTGCTCGCGCGTCAGCCCGGCGCGCTCGGCGCGGGCGCTGTCTTCGGTGGCCGAAATTTCGGCGCGCAGGGTCCGCAGCGCGGCGATCTGCGCGCCCAGGTCGCGGGCGCGCTGTTCGAGCGGCGGCAAGGCGCGGCCCATCAGGATTCCGCCGCGCACCGCATCGACCGGCGTGTCGGGCGAGAAGGCCAGCGCCTCGGGCGGGTCGCGCGCCAGCAGCGCCAGCGCCATCAGCAGCCGCGTCTCGTCGGCGCGGCGCCGGTCAAGTTCGCGCGACTTGCGTTTCTCTTCCACGCCGAGAAACGCCAGCCTGGCGTCGAGCGCGTCGAGCGCGGCCTCGTGCGCTTGCGCCGCCGCCGCCGCCTTGACCTCGCTGTCGCGCAGCGCCTGCAGCTCGGCGGCCAGCGCGTCGGCCTTGGTCGCCAAGTCCTGCTGGGTCTGGCGGCTCTGCTCGAGCTGCCGTTCGACGTTCTCCAGCTTCTTCTGCGGCGAATTCTGGGCGAAGGCGGGCGTCAGACAGAACAGCCCCGCCAGCAGCAGGACGGGAATTGCCGGACGAAGTTCAGGCCGAGGCACGCGCTGCGGCGCGGAGCAGGGCGTGGCCGGTCATGGCCTTGGGCTGCGGCAATCCCAGCAGCGCCAGCAGCGTCGGCGCGATGTCGGCGAGCTTGCCGTCGCGCAGGCCGGAGACTCCGGCGGGCGGATTGACCAGCAGCAGCGGCACCGGATTGGTGGTGTGCGCGGTGTGCGGCTGGCCGGTCTTGGGGTCGCGCATCATCTCGACATTGCCGTGATCGGCGGTTATCAGCAGGCAGCCGCCGGCGCGGGTCACCGCCTCGGCCAGCCGCCCGAGGCAGGCATCGACCGCCTCCACCGCCTTGGTCGCGGCGGCGAGGTCGCCGGTGTGCCCGACCATGTCGGCGTTGGCGTAATTGACCACGATGACGTCGAAGCTGCCCTTGCCGATCGCCTCGACCAGCCGGTCGGTCACCTCATAAGCCGACATCTCGGGCTTCAAATCGTAAGTAGCGATCTTGGGCGAAGGAACCAGGATCCGGCTTTCGCCCGGGAACTCCGCCTCGCGCCCGCCGTTGAAGAAGAAGGTGACATGCGCGTATTTCTCGGTCTCGGCGATGCGCAGCTGTTTCAGCCCGGCCGCGGAGACGATCTCGCCGAAGGTTCCGGAAAGATCCTCGGGCGGGAACAGCGTCTTGAGGAAGGGGTTGAGTTCGTCTGAATACTGGGTCAATCCCAACGCCGCGGAAAATTTCACCACGCGCGGGCGCGGGAAGCCCGAGAATTTCGGGTCGAGCAGGGCGGCCAGGATCTGGCGCACGCGGTCAGCGCGGAAATTGGCGCATACCAGCCCGTCGCCGTCCTTCATGCCCGCATAGCCGCCGATGATTGTGGGCAAGACGAATTCGTCGTTCTTGCCTTGGGCGTAACCCTGCTCGACCGCCGCCTTGGCGTCGGCCGCCCTTTCGCCTTCGGCGGCGACCAGGCAGCGATAGGCCTTTTCCAGGCGGTCCCAGCGTTGGTCGCGGTCCATGGCGTAATAACGGCCGGTGACGGTGGCGATCACGACGCCCTTGAGGCCCTTGGTCGCGGCAGAGAATTCGGCGAGACAGGCGAGCGCGCTTCTGGGGGGCGTGTCGCGGCCGTCGAGAAAGGCATGCACCTTGACCGCGATCCCGGCTTCCGAGACGAGCTTGGCGAGCTCCGCGATATGCGCCTGGTGCGAATGGACGCCGCCCGGCGACATCAATCCGATCAGATGCGCCGCGCCGCCGCTCTTCTTCAACGCGACGATGAAATCCTTGAGCGCGGGGTTCTTCTCGAGCGCGCCCGATTTGATGGCATCGTCGATGCGCGGCAGATCCTGCATCACCACTCGGCCGGCGCCGATATTGGTGTGGCCGACCTCGGAATTGCCCATCTGGTGGTCGGGCAATCCGACGAAATGCTCGCTCGCCTGCATATGGGCATGCGGCGACTGGACCATGAACTTGTTCCAGTTCGGCGTCCTGGCGGCGAGGATGGCGTTGTCGGCGGCATCGGCACGCTCGCCCCAGCCGTCGAGGATGCAGAGCACGACCGGACGCGGGCGATTCGGGCTTATCATAGGCTTTATATAAAGGATGGGACGGGCGAAGGGTAGAGGAGCGGCCCTTTATTCCCGGTGATAAGGATGGCCCGCCAGCAGGGTTTCGGCGCGGTAAATCTGTTCCAGCAGCATGCCGCGCGCCAGGAAATGCGGCCAGGTCGCCGGTCCCAGGGACAGCACCAGCGCGGCGCGTTTTTTAACGCTTTCGCTCAGGCCCTCGGCGCTGCCGATGAGAAAGGCCACATCGCGCACGCCGTTATCGCGCCATTGGCCGAGGCGCCGGGCGAATTCGGCGCTCGCCAGCGCGTTGCCGCGCTCGTCCAGCGCCACCAGCACCGCATCCTTGGGGCAGGATTCGAGCAGCAATGCGCCCTCGCGTTCCTTCAGCTCGGCCGGCGGCAGCTTGCGTTTCTCGGCGACCTCCTGGATGACGAGCTTGGCCGCGATCCGCCCGGCGTAATGTTGCTCGAGAGCCTTGAGCGGGCCGGGCTTGAGCTTGCCCACGGCGATGATGAGGATGCGCAAGCGCGGCTCAGCGTTCCGCCGCGGCGGGATCGGTGAAATCCTCGCCCCACATTTTTTCGAGGTTGTAGCGGCTGCGGCTTTCGGGGCGGAACAGATGCACGATGACGTCGCCGGCGTCGATCAGCACCCAATCGCCGTGCGGCAGGCCTTCGGCCGAGACGCGGCGGTGGCCCTGCGCGCGCAGCGTGTCAAGCAGCCTTTCGGCCAGCGCCGCCACTTGGCGCTGCGAGCGGCCGCTGGCGATCAGCATGTAATCGGCGATGCTGGATTTGCCTTGAAGGTCGATCACCACCGGCGCATCGGCCTGGCCGTCTTCCAGCGCCTGCGCGATCAGTTTCAGGAGCGCCATGACCGGCCCGGCGGCCGGTTTCCGCCGCTTGGCGGCCGGCTCCGGTTTTCGAGATTTAACTTTGGCGGATTTGATGCGCGGAATGGCGGTCACCTCTTCTTTTTCGCTTTGCGGGCCGGCTCGGCTTTGTGGGGCGTTGCGCGCCGTTTGCTCTTCTTCTGGGCGGCAGATTTCTTGCGCGCCGGCGGCTTGCCC
>DATNMV010000003.1:0-19514 GCA_035602175.1 Allostellaceae bacterium | reverse complement strand
GCCGAGGTGCTGGGCAATCCCGGGCTCGAAGTGCTCGACATCGCGGATGTCGCGAAGGTCGCGCATGAATCGCAATTGCCGCTGTTGGTGGATTCCACATTCGCCACGCCTTATCTGCTGCGCCCTTTCGAGCACGGCGCCGACCTGATCATGCATTCCGCGACCAAGTGGCTCGGCGGCCACGGCGTTGCCATCGGCGGCCTGCTGGTCGACAGCGGCCGGTTCGACTGGGAACAGTCCCAAAAATTCCCGACCCTGACCGAGCCCTATGCCGGCTATCACGGCATCGACTTCGCCGAGGAATACGGGCCGCAGGCCTTCGTCATGCGGGCGCGGGCTGAAGGGGTGCGCGATTTCGGCGCGTGTTTGAGCCCGGCCAACGCCTTCCATATCATCCAGGGCGTCGAGACCCTGCCGCTGCGCATGGACCGGCACATGGCGAATACGCGGCGCGTGCTGCAATTCCTCAAATCGTCGCCGTCCGTCGCCTGGGTCTGTCATCCCGACCTGCCCGAGCATCCCGACCACGCTCTTGCCGGGAAGCTTTGGCCCAAGGGCGCGGGCTCGATCGTCAGCTTCGGCATCAAGGGCGGGCGCGCTTCGGGCAAGGTCTTCGTCGACGGCTTGCAGCTCATATCGCATCTCGCCAATGTCGGCGACGCCAAGACGCTGGTGATCCATCCCGCCAGCACCACGCATCAGCAGATGAGTGCCGCGGATTTGAAGGCGGCCGGCGTGGGCGAGGACATGATCCGGCTTTCGGTCGGGCTCGAGGATGCCGACGACATCCTGGCCGATCTCGAGACCGGCTTGCGCGCGGCGCAAAAGGCGGCCGCCCGGGCCAAGGCGGCGGAATAATGGAATTTTCGGCCGGCGGCGGGCGCGTCTTCGCCGGCTCGGGCGGCCGCGCTTTCGAGCCGTCGCTGCCCACCGTGGCGCTGCTGCACGGCGCCGGGATGAACCACACCATCTGGGCGGCGCAGGCGCGGGCCTTGGCCCATCGCGGGCGCAACGTGGTGGCGCTCGATTTCCCCGGCCACGGCGCCAGCGTGGGACCGGCCCTTGCCAGCGTCGAATCGCTGGCCGATTGGGTGCTGGCCTGCCTCAAGGCGCTGGGCGCGGCGCGTTTCCGGCTTGCCGGGCACAGCATGGGATCGCTGGTCGCGCTCGAGGCGGCCGCGCGCGCCGGCGGCGCTTGCGAGGCTCTCGCCCTTTTGGGCTTTGTGCCGGAGATGCGCGTCCATCCCGATCTCTTGCAGGCGGCGCGGACGGGCGAGCACCTGGCCGCCGAGCTGATGACGAGCTGGGGCTTTGGCGTGCACGGCCTCACCGGCGGCAATCCCGTGCCTGGACTGTTCCTGCCGCAAGTCGCGCTGCGTCTCCTGGAGCAAGTGCCGGCCGCGAGTCTGGCAGCCGATCTCGCCGCCTGCGACGCCTACCATAACGCCGATGCGGCGGCGGCACGCGTCACGTGCCCTGTGCTGTTGCTGCTGGGCGAACGCGACCGCATGACGCCTTCCGCCAAAGGCGCGGCCTTCGCCAAGAATTTTTCTCAATCCCGCGTCAGGCTTTTGCCCGACGCCGGCCACATGATGATGGTCGAGCAGCCTTCGCTCGCACTCGATTCGCTGCTGGCGATTCTCTGACGCGTTTTCGGGGCGACTCGACTCTGCCCAGGCGTTGACGCGCTCCGAGGGATAAGCGAGGCTCGCGCGCATGCGCCGCTGGCCGTTGGGACCGATAGTTGCCGCAATCTGGTTCGTCCTCTGCGGCGTCTATTTGTTGCACGTGCTCGGCTGGGATACGTTCACCGCGCTGACCCCGCTGGACCAGGCGCTGTACGCGGCCTTGGCGCTGCTGCCCGTGCCGATCATCTGGGGCGTCGTCACCATCCGCCGCCGCGCGCGGGAATTCTCCGCCGTATCGGCCCGGCTCGCCGACCAACTCGACCGGCTCTATACGCCCTCGGAGGATCGCGACCATCGCGCGCAGGAAGCGCTGCTGGCGTTGCGCCGCCAGGCCGAGGAGCTGGCCGGCGCGGTCGACAATACCGTCCAACGCATCGAGGCCTCGGCCGAAGGGCTGAGCACGCGCCTGACCGAGAGCATGCGCGCGGTGACCACGGCGATGGAGCGGGCGGAATGGGCGCGCAGCGACCTCGAAGGCGCCATCAGCCCCTTGAACCGCCTGGTCGAAACCCTGAGCGCCGAAAGCGCCGCGATCAACCGCGCCGTGGGCCGCGACCTCGACGAGGCCAGCGGCCGCCTCGCCGGGCACGTGGAGGACGTGGAGAAGGCGGTCGACCGTGCGCTGGCCACCGCGGGCGAACGCAGCCAGAAGCGCGCCGCCGAGATCGAGCACGACCTCGCTCAATCGATCGAGCGCGCCGGCAACCGCGCCGCGACCGAGTTCGAGCGCGTGAGCGAACGCATCGCCCGCGGCATCGAAACCGCGACCATGCGCATCACCGCCGAGACCGAGATGTTCCGCAGCTCGGTGGACCGCGCCGCCGACGGCGCCGTCAACCGTTTTTCCGAACAGACGGCGGCGGCGGAGAAGAAGCTCGGCGACGCCGCCTCCCGCATCGAAGGTGCGACCGTGCAGCTGACGGCGGCGGCCGAGCGCGGCGGCGCCGTGCTCAGGAGCGGCGCCGACAGCTTGGCCGAAGCGGCGCAGGCGGCGATAGGACACACCGAGGATGTCGCCGCGAAATTCCGCGAGACGGCCAAGGGTGCCGAGAGCGTGGGCGTGGCGATGCTCGGCCGGGCGCACGAGCTGAATCAGGTGGCGGCGGAGAACCTGGCGCGGCTCAAAGAGGCGGGCGAAGGCTTCACCGCCCAGGCCGGGATGCTAACCGAAGCCGTGCGCCAGGGCAGCGCGCGCATCGACGTCATGGGCGAGAAATTGCGCGAGCGCGCTGGCGACCTGACTTCGGCCGGTAACCAGGCGGCGGCCAGCATCGAGAGCGCGGGCGAGACCTTCCGCCAGATCGGCGGCGAGGTCGCGGCGGCGGCGGCTTCGAGCGCCGACAACGTCAAAATCGCCATTTCGGCGCTGGAGCAGAGCGGACGGAATATCGCCGCGGCAGCGGTCGAGATCGAGCTCGCCGCCGACCAGGCCAAGGCCCATATCGGACGCGCCGGCGAAAGCATCGGCGAGGACACCCGCCGCCTGGCGAGCGCCGCCGGCGAGGCGGGCGCGAAACTCGACGAAAGCGGCAATACCATCCGCCGGCAGGTGGATGCGGTGCGCGAGGCCAATGAGCGGGCCGCGCAGCAGGTGGCGAAGCTGGGCGAGAACTTCGCCAAGGAACTCGAGCATTTCAACGCCACGCGCGAGGCGATCGGCGTTCAGGTGACCGAGATTCGCGCGCGGCTGCAGCAGCATACCGAGGAACTGGCGCGCGCCACCGAACTGGCGATGAAGAACGCACATGGCGCCGGCGACGCCTTTCAAAGCCAGGCCGAGCGCCTGAAGGAGGCGACATCCGCCATGGGCACCCAGGCGGAAACCGTGGGCGCCGCATTGTTGCGGCAGCTGCTCGAGATCAAGCAAGGCGCTGAAAGCCTCACCGGGATGGGCGAAAGGATCGGCGGCGTCCTGCAATCGGGCGTGGCCGAGATGAACCAGGCAAGCGACCGCGCCACCAGCCGCGCCGAGGAGGTGGCCCTGGCCTTCACCGAGCAAGGCCGCGTCCTCAACCAGGTGAGCGAACTGGCGACGCAGCATCTGTCCGCCAGCGGCGAGACCTTGCGCAGCCGCGCCAAGGAGGTTTCCGACGCCGTCGGCGACGCCGAGTTGCGCATCGAGGAGCTGGGAACCCGCTTCGCCGAGCGCAGCCAATCGGTCGTCGCCGCGGGCGAAAGCGCCTCGATGAAGTTGGCGCAAGTGGGTGAGATGTTCCGCGGCCAGGCGCAGGAGCTGGCGGCGGCGATCGAACACACGGTGGCGCGGGTCGAGACCGCGCGCGACACGCTCAACCGGCATTTCGATTCGCTCGGTACCGCCACCGGCGCGGTGGCGGCGCGGCTCCAGGAGATGGGTCAGGCGGCGGAAAGCCAGTTGGCGACGCTGGCCGCCACCGGCGCGGCCATGACCAACCGCGGCGACGAGGCAACGGCATCGATGCGCCACCAACTGCGCGATCTTAACGCCGCGCTCGACCAAACCACGACGCGGCTCGAAGGTGTGCGCGCGGCGCTGTCCGACCACGCGGCGCAATTGAACGGCGCCACCGATCTGGCGGTCGAGCGCCTCAAGGACGTGATCGGGAGTTACGACATCCAGGCGGCGACGCTGGTCGCTGCGGCGGAGCGCATCAACATTTCCGCCCACCAGGCGACCAATCTGTTCGGTGAGCAGGTGACCACGCTCGTCAAGGCCGCCGACCAGGCGGCCGGCATGGCCAAACAGGTGCAGGACAAGTCGCTCGCCAACCAGCAGGAGACCTTCCTGCGCAATGCAACCCTCATGGTCGAGACGCTGCAATCGCTGGCGGTGGACATCACCCGCGCCCTCGACCAGCAGGTGCCGGAGGCGGTCTGGCGGCGTTTCCACGCCGGCGAGCGCGGCGTGTTCATCCGCCACCTGCTTCAGGCGCAGGAGCGGGAGACCAATGTCGGGATCAAGAAGAAGTTCGAGGAAGACCTCATCTTCCGCGAGCATGCGCTGCACTATCTCGACCAGTTCGAGAATTTGCTGGCTCAGGCGCGCGCTTGCGACCATCTCGACGTGCTCGGCACCACCTTCGTCACATCCGACGTGGGCAAGCTTTATCTCATCATCGGCAATGCCGTCGGCAGGCTGAAATAACAATGAAACGGGCGGTCCCGCATGGGAGCCGCCCGCTTACAACCCTGTTTCCTCGAATTCCGCTTTCGCTCGAGTGACGGGATTTAGGCCGCCTTGTGATCGATCGTCTTCGGGCCTGAACCCTGGGCGATCTCGATTTTGCGCGGCTTCTTCTCCTCGGGGATCTCGCGCGTCAGATCGACGTGCAGCAGCCCATTGTCGAGGGAGGCGCCCGAGACCTTGATGTGGTCGGCGAGCTGGAAGCGGCGCTCGAAGGCGCGGCGCGCGATGCCGCGGTGGAGATATTCGGTGCTCTGCTCCTCGTCCTTCTTGGACTTGCCGGAGACCAGAAGCTCGTTTTCCTTGACCGTGATCTCGATATCGTCGCGGCCGAAGCCCGCCACCGCCATCGTCAGGCGATAGGCGTTCTCGCCGGTCGCTTCGATGTTATAGGGCGGGTAAGACAGCGCAGCGCCATCGAAGCGCGTCGCCGCATCGGCAAGGCGCAACAGCCGGTCGAAACCGATGGTGGAACGGAACAGCGGGGTGAAGTCGAAACCATCCATGTGACACATCCTCCTATGAGCAATGTTGACGCCCGGGCCCCACCAGGGGGCACCCGGACGCAGTTCACATGGGAACGGCAAAATCGCCCGTCAAGGAGACGCGCGCGAAAATCTATAAACGCAATCTAAGAACTTATTTCTTGGGAGATTTTTCGGTTTTTTCGGGCTTGGCCTTTGCGGCCTTCTCGGCGGATTTCTCGGCCTTGGCCGGTTTTTCGGCGGCCTTGGCGGCGGCCGCCGGCTTGGCCGCCGTCGCGGGCTTGGCGGCCGGCGCTTCGCCCGGCTTGAGGCCGAGGCCTTGGCCCTGGAAGCGCTTGTTGAAACGCGCCAATTGTCCGCCGTCCAACAGCTTCTGCTGGCCGCCGGTCCAGGCCGGGTGGGAGCGGGAATCGATTTCGAGATTCAGCGTATCGCCCGGTTTGCCATAGGTCGAACGGGTCTTATAGCTGGTGCCGTCGGTCATGATGACCGTGATCTCATGGTAATCCGGATGGATTTTGTCTTTCATCGCACGTCTCCAAGGAGGCGCGCTTTATAGCCCCCTCCCTGCTTCCATGCAACCATGCCCATGGTATTGCGTAGCACAGCGGACGCGGCAGCGGTTGCGTCGTGCGAAGCCAGTCTTAACGTTCCGTCAGCTTCAATTCGATGCGACGGTTCTTGCGGTAGGCATCCTCGCTGGTGCCCAGATCGATCGGCTGGTATTCGCCGAAGCCGGCCGCCGCCAGCCGGTTGGGCGGGATGCCCTGGTCGATCAGGAACCGCACCACCGACTGCGCGCGCGCCGAGCTCAATTCCCAGTTCGAGGGATATTGGGGGGTGTTGATCGGCCGTTTGTCGGTATGACCGTCGACGCGCAGCACCCAATCGATATCGGGCGGGATCTTGGCCGATATCTCCTTCAGCGCCTGGGCCACGGGGATCAGCTGCTTTTGCGCCCCGGGGGTGAGCTCGGCGCTGCCGAGATCGAACAACACCTCGCTCTGGAAGACGAAGCGGTCGCCGACGATGCGGATGTCCGGCCGGTTGCCGAGCACCTGGCGCAGCCGTCCGAAGAATTCCGAGCGGTAGCGCGCCAGTTCCTCGACCTTGGTCGCCAGGGCCTGATTGAGCCGGTTGCCGAGATCGGCGATCTGCAACTGGTCCGCCTTGGTCTTGGCCTCCGAGGCATCAAGCGCGGCTGCGATCTGCGTCAGCTGGTCGCGCAAGGCCAGAATCTGCTGGTTGAGCTGATCGATGGTTGTGCTCTTCGCGCCCGATTCCTGCTGCGCGGCATCGCGTTGCGCCTGGGTCTGCTGCAAATCCCCGTTCAGCTTCGACAGATTGAGCTTGAGATCGGCGTTGCTGCTCTTTTCCAGATTCAAGACGTCGGTCAGCTGGTTCAGTTGCGCCGTCAGCTGCTTCAGGGCGGCATCGCGGCCCGACAGCGCGTCGGTCAGGTAGAACTGACCGGCGGTGAAGACCAGCAGCACGAAGACGATGACCATGACGAGCTGCGACAGCGCGTCGACGAAGCCGGGCCAGATGTTGATCGTGGAACGATGGCGGTGGCGGGACAGATAGGGCATGGGAGGCTAGCGGCGCTCGCGCTCGGGTTCCTTCGAGGAAGCGGCGATGGTGCGCGCAACCAGGCGGATTTCGTTGCGGATTTCCTGGATCGCCTGGCCGCGGCCCTGGGACATTTCCTCGACCAGCCGCGCCAGATGCAACTCGATTGCCCGGAGATGCGCGCGCGCGTCCTCGGCGGATTGGCCCGAACCGCTATCGGCCAGACGCTGCAACACCGGCTTCATTTCGACGTGCTGCTCGGCCAGCTTGAGCATCAAGCTCTGCTCGGTGCGCATCTGATCGGTCAAAGCGCCGAGCTTCTCGGTCAGACCCAGGATGTTGCTGTTGGCGGAAATGCGGCTTTCTTCGCCGCGCGCCAGGATGCGCTGCAAGCCCTCGAGGCTGTCGGCCGTCTGCTCCAACAGCGCCTGGATGTAGGCCGGCGCCGCAGCCTCGCCGAGGTCGAGCGCGCCGGTCGGCACGGAAAGCCGGGTATGGTCCGAAAGATATTCCTCGAGCTCGTTGTAAAAGCGGCTTTGCGCAAGACCGGCCTGAAGGTCGAGGAAGCCCAGCACCAGCGAACCGGCGAGGCCAAACAGCGAGGCGCTGAAAGCCGTGCTCATACCGCCCAGGGGCGTTTGCAGCCGGGATTTCAGATCGGCAAAGGCGCTGACCGGATCGCCCGGCCCGGCCGAAAGGCCGCCGATCACGCCCTTGACCGACTGCACCGTCTCCAAGAGGCCGTAGAAGGTGCCCAACAAGCCCAAGAAGATCAGCAGCCCGATCAAATAGCGCGAGGTTTCGCGCGACTCCTCGAGCCGGGCGCCGATACCGTCCATGACCGTGCGCAACGCCGTGGCCGACAGCGCCAGCTTGCCCTCCGGGCTCGCCGCCATCAGGCGCGCCAACGGCGCCAGCAAGCGCGGCTTCTTATTGGTCCTGGCGGCCGCTTCCGGGCTGCGCTTTACCTGTTCAATCCAGCGTATTTCGGGCTGGAGCAGCAAAACCTGGTGGAAAATGTAGATAATACCGGCTGCCAGGATGCCCAGAATCACGCCGTTCACCAGCGGATTGCCGAGGAAATAAGGGTAAAGCGATTGCCACAGCAACGCGGCGACGGATGCGACGGCGATGACGAGAACCGCCATCCGCATAAGATAGCGAAACGGGTGACTCAACGGAGAATGCCTCGCGAAACGGGGGTTTAAACGCTCTCCTCGCCCGGCCTTACGAGCCGAGCACCATCAAATCCACGCGGTCGAGGGAACCCCCACCCTCGGCCCGGTTGCCCAGCGCGCGCACCTTGATCTGTGCGCCCGAAACCCCCCGCTGGATGAGATAGTCCCTGACCACCACGGCGCGCGCCAACGAAGTGAGGCGCGCCTCGACGGCGCCATTCGCATCGCTGCCCGGCGCGCTGGCATAGGCGACAAGCTGGATCTGCTGGTTCGGCTGCGTGCTGAGCTTCTGCGCGACGCTGTCGAGCACGGAGCGCGCATCGCCGCCGAGATCGGACGCGCCCGGCGCAAAGCGCACCGCGCCGCTGTCGGATTTCGGGACTGCGATCAGAGCCGTCGCCGGCAGCGTCGCCGCCGAGGCGGCGCCCGGTTCCAGCGCCGGCGCGCCGGGCGGGCCGGCCGTCGGCATCAAGCGGCTCAGCCAGCGGCCGAAATCCGAGGGTGAAGGCGGCAGGGCCGCCACTTGCGGCATGCTCGGTGACGCAGGCGCGGCAGGCGGCGCGAGCGGGACGGCGACGACCGCATTGCCGACGGGCGGCTTCACCGCTGAATCAGCCGGACCTTGCGGCCCCGCGCTCGCCGGCGGCACTGTGGCCGCCACGGTCTGCGCCTCCGGCAGGTGAAGCGCGATGCGCGGGCCGGCTGCGGCATTCAACGCCTCGGCCGGCGGCAACGCCGAATAATCGATGGTGACGCTGCCGATATGTTCGATACGGCTGTCAGCGACGCGCGCGCCGCCCGGCGGGTGGAGCACGACCTTTTGCTGGGTCCCGCTTTGATCGGCGGCCATGGTGGCGCCCGGCGGATGGAGAACGAAGCGGCTATCGGGAACCGTGGGCGCCGGGCCGAGCTGGTCGAGGGCGCTCAGATCGACCAATACTTCCGGGCGGTTGTAATTGCTATAGGGGGATTGTGCTTGGGCCGGCAGCGCGGCGGCCATCAGCGCCGGCGCCATAACGAGCATCGCCGCTGCGGAATACAATCCGCGCGGTCCGGATCGAATAACGACGGCAAGTCGTCGCATGGCCTGCGGCATTCCGTCTGTTTGTTATCGCCTCCCCCGCTGCTTTGTTGCTTAAGGCGGATGCGGGGATTGGTTAAAGCCTAGCGTAGGAATCGGCTTACCGCCACTGTCACATAGCGAGTTTTCCACAGCTTCCTCCGTCGCCGTTTGGGCCGTCTTGGAAGAGAACATTATGGGATCGGAAGCCTCTCGGCCCCTCATCCCGGAGCGGCGTCGTTCAACAGCTTGCGCAGCTTGTCATGCAGATCGCTGTTGGCGGCGATGATGCCTTCCGCCTGCAATGCGTCCTGGCCGCCGGCGAGATCGGTGACATAGCCGCCAGCCTCGCGCACCAACAGCAATCCGGCGGCGATATCCCAAGGCCTCAGGCCGAATTCCCAGAACCCGTCGAAGCGGCCGGCGGCGACATAGGCCAGATCGAGCGAGGCCACGCCCCAGCGGCGGGTACCGCTGGTTGCGTTCATGACCGGCGCGAGGGTTCGCAGGTATTTTGCGTGATCGCCGTGGCCGCGGAAAGGTATGCCGGTGGCGATAAGCGCATCGGTCAGGTCGCGCCGCGCCGAGACGCGCAGACGGCGGTCGTTCACATAGGCGCCGGAGCCCTTTTCGGCCCAAAACATCTCGTCCTTGATCGGATCGAGCACCAGGCCGGCGATCAGCTTGCCTTCGCGCTCCAGCGCGATCGAGATGGCGAAATGCGGCAGGCCGTGGAGAAAGTTGGTGGTTCCGTCCAAGGGATCGATGATGAAGCGGTGGGCTTCGTCCTTGCCCTTGTGTTCGCCGCCTTCCTCCAGCAAGAAGCCATAGCCGGGCCGGGCCTTTTCGAGCTCGCGACGCAGCACATTCTCGGCCTTGAGATCGGCCGATGAGACGAATTCGCCCGGCCCCTTGACCGAAACCTGTAGCTGTTCGACCTCGCCGAAATCCCGGATTAGGCCCTTGGCCGCCTTGCGCGCGGCGGCGGCCATGACATTGATGAGCGCGGAACGATTGGCCATGGGCCGCGCGGGCTCTCAGTCCTTGGCGCGTTCGATGTAACTGCCGTCCGCAGTATTGACGACGACGCGCGTGCCGGCCGCAACATGCGGCGGCAGCATGATGCGCCTTCCGTTGGAGAGCTTGCCTGGCTTGTAGGAGGAAGAGGCGGTCTGGCCCTTCACCACCGGGTCGGCTTCGGTCACTTCCAGAATCACGGTCTGGGGCAGCGTCACCGCCAGCGGCGTTCCCTCGTGGAGCTGGATCGTGCAGATCATGCCTTCTTGAAGGAAATCGACCGGTTCGCCGATCAATTCGCGATCGACCGTCAATTGTTCATAGGATTCATTATCCATGAAAGTGGCATGCGCGCCATCGATGAACAGGAACTGCATCTCCTTCTCGTCGAGATGAGCGCGTTCCACCGTTTCCTGCGTACGATAGCGTGCATTGGACTTGGTGCCGGTTTTGAGGTCGCGCATCTCGACCTGGGCGAAGGCGCCGCCCTTGCCAGGCTGGATCAATTCGCGTTTCAGCACCAGCCAGAGCTTGCCGTCCTGCTCGAGCACATGGCCCGGCTTGATGTCGATGGCGTTGATCTTCATGGCGCTGTCCCGGTTGGCGCGGCGGTATTGGACGTGGTTGATTGGCCCCGGCTTCTAGCAGCTTGCGCCCCGGAACCACAAGGAAAATAGGGCACTTGGCGCATGATGCGGTGGAGCATAGCTTGGCCCTCCGGAAACACAGGGCGAGGGTTTCGTGACCAAAGCGCCATGGTGGCGGCAAGACGTTTTTGCAAAGCGCGCGGCGAATTTGCAAATGCGCGGCGCCATGATGCGCGCCGCTCGCCAATTCTTCGAGACCCGGGGCTTCGCCGAGGTCGAGACCCCGGCACTCCAGGTGAGCCCGGGCCTCGAGCCGCATCTCAAGGCGTTCGCGACCACGTTGGAAGAACCGGGTGCGGCCAAACGGCGGCTTTTCCTGCATACGTCGCCCGAATTCGCCATGAAGAAGCTGCTGGCGGCGGGGGTGCCGCGGCTTTTCCAGCTCGCCCATGCCTTCCGCAACGGCGAACGCAGCAATACGCATCATCCCGAATTCGCACTGCTCGAATGGTATCGCGCCGGCGCGAGCTATCGCGACCTGATGAAAGATTGCGAGGAGCTATTGCGGCACACGCTGGATGCCGCCAATCGCACATTTTTTACGTACAATGGGCGGCAGGCCGATCCTGTCCGAAGCTGGGAGCGGCTGACCGTCGCCGAGGCGTTCCGCCGCTTTGCCGACGTCGACCTGCTCGCGACCGCACCCGATCCTCACAATCCGGACCTCAAGCTTCTGGCCAAGGCGGCGAAGCCGCTGGGAATTTTGCCGCACCGGGGCGATGAATGGGAGGATCTGTTCTTCCGCATTTTCCTCGATCGCATCGAACCCAAGCTTGGGACTCCCGCGCCGACCCTGCTCTACGACTATCCGGTCTCGATGGCGGCGCTGGCGCGGGTCAAGCCGGCCGATCCGCGCGTGGCCGAACGCGTCGAGCTTTATGTCTGCGGCCTCGAACTGGCCAACGGTTTTTCCGAGCTTACCGACGCGAAGGAGCAGCGCGCGCGCTTTGCGCGCGACCGGCGCAACAAACGCAAACGCTACGGCGTAGCCTATCCGGTGGACGAGGATTTTCTCGCCGCGCTCGAAGCGGGATTGCCGGCAAGCGCCGGCATGGCGCTGGGCTTCGATCGTCTGGTCATGCTCGCAAGCGGCGCAGGAAGCATCGACGAAGTATTGTGGGCGCCGGTCGGGTGAACCGCCTCACATGACACGGTATGACGAAAAAAACCGGATTCAGCGGCCGCGCGGATAAACCGGAATCTCGACGACGATGCGGGTGCGGATCTGCGGATAATCGGCCGGCAGCGGCGGAAACGGCGCGCTCGAGGTGATCATCATCCGCGCCGCCTCGTCGATGCGCGACAGACCGGAGGAGGACAACATGGTGATGGCGTTCATGGCGCCGGTCGGTTCGAGTACGACGCTGTAGATCACCAGCCTTCCGCCGGGACCATTGAAATCCGCCGGCGACGGATAGATGCGGTTGCGCTCGATCATCTGCATCATGTGGTTGAGATAGGCGTCGCCGGCGAGGTCGCGGTCGGCTGTGCCCCCCTGCTGCGGCAGGCGAATGGTCAGATCCTTCTCCGCCGGCGGCGCCGGCGGACGCGGCTCGGCGGCCACCGGACGCGGTTGGTTCTCTTGTGGCGATCCCGACCGCGGCAAGGCCGGCTCCGCCTTGTCGGTTTTTTTTGCCTCGGTCTTGTCGTCGGCGCCGGATTCACGCGGCACGATCTTGGGCGGCTCGGCCTGCACCGGCGGCGCCGGCTGCGGCGGGCGCACCAGCGTCACCTCGATCGCCGGAACCTCGGGCGATGGCCGCACTTCCAGGTGTTCGAGCAGCCACAGCAGCACCGGCAGCAGATGAAGCAGCGCCGCGGCGATGAGCGCCCGGCGCCCGAGCCAGACGGGACGGTCGACCGGATCGATCTCGGGCGGCGGCACGCAGCCCGCCAGCGCCGGAACAAGCGACGGCGCGATCGGGTAATTCTGCTCTTCCTGCGGCGGTGCCATGCAATGCCTTGATCCGTCCAGTGCCATGCTCCGGCCCCCGGCGGATATTCCTAACATATTGGTATGACGCAGAAATTTCCAACATCCCCGCACCCGAAGGAAGCCGGGGAAAATCGCGTCTCAGCGGGAACCCGCGATCGCCTGGGCGAAGGCCTTGACCGCGGCGCCAGGCCCCTGCGGGTGGTCCCAAACCGCCGAAATCACGGCCAGGAAATCCGCCCCGGCCTTGACCAGCGGCGAGCAATTTTCGGGTGTGATGCCGCCGATGGCGACACAGGGCACGGTCATGATCTCGCTCCACCAGCGCAGGATCTCCGGCTCGGCCCTGGCCTTGGCCTCTTTGGTCTTGGTGGGGAAGAAGGCGCCGAAGGCGACGTAATCGACGCCGGCGTCGGCCGCCTCGATGGCTTCATGCCGGCTGTCGCGGCAGGTGACGCCGACAATGCGCTCGGGACCGAGCAGCGCGCGCGCCTCGGCATAGGGCGTATCCTCCGGCCCGACATGAACGCCATCGCAGCCGCAAGAGAGCGCCAGGTCGGCCCGGTCATTCATCAGGAAGGCCGCGCCCCGCTGTTG
Organism: Allostellaceae bacterium; assembly: GCA_035602175.1. Taxonomy (GTDB): domain Bacteria; phylum Pseudomonadota; class Alphaproteobacteria; order ATCC43930; family CGMCC-115725; genus REEB95. Next base: position 6,177 of record DATNMV010000003.1, on the reverse strand, counting down.
CGCCACCGGCCGCAGGATATCGGCGGCGCGGCGGATGGCGTCGTCATTCGCATTCTTGAGGCGCAGCTGCACGCAGGCGACATCGCCGGCATCGAGCGCCTCGGCCAGCTTGCCGGCGAAACTTTGCGGCTCCAGCGCCGACGGGGTGATGAGATAGAGGCGGCTCACGCCTCGCCGCGATAGATGCGGATGATGGTATCCAGCATCTTGAGCGCTTCGGCACGCGGCCGCTGAAAGGTGTTGCGGCCGATGATCGAGCCGGTGCCCCCGCCGTCACGGATGGCGCGCGCCTCGGTATAGACGCCTTCGAGGTCCTTGGCTTCGCCACCCGAGAATAAAACAATCCGCTTGCCGGCGAAGCAGCACTGCACGACATGACGTATGCGCTCGGTCAAGGTCGAGATGTCGATCTTCTGCGCCTCGTAGACCTTTTTCGCCGCCTCCAATTCGAGATGCGCGGTGGGCGGCTTTACCTTGATGATATGCGCGCCCAACAGCGCTGCCATGTGGGCGGCATAGGCGCAGATATCGATCGCGGTCTCGCCTTCCTTCGAGAGATTGCCGCCGCGCGGATAGGACCAGATCACAACCGCCAAGCCCGCCGCCTTGGCCTCGCGGCCCATCTCGGCGATCTCGCCCATCATCGTGTAGGCCGCGTCCGAACCCGGGTAGATGGTGAATCCGATGGCGGCGCATTTGAGCCGGATCGCATCCTGGACCGAAGCGGTGATCGCCTGGCTGGGGGCCTCCTTGGCCCGCGCTAGGCTGTTGGCCGAATTCAATTTGAGGATGGTCGGAATCTTGCCGGCGAAGGTGCTGACCCCGGCCTCGATCATGCCCAAGGGCGCGGCATAGGCCGAAAGCCCGGCATCGATGGCGAGGCGATAGTGGTAATGCGGATCGTAGGCCGGGGGATTGGGCGCGAAGCTGCGCGCTGGCCCATGCTCGAAGCCCTGATCGACCGGCAGGATCACCAGTTTGCCGCTGCCGCCGAGCCTGCCCTGCATGAGGATGCGCGCAAGATTCGCCTTGGTCTTGGGCGAATCGCTTTCGTAAGCGTCGAGGATTTTCTTGACCGGTTTGCTGATCGCCATGGCGGTTCCTTGTTCAAGCCGGATATAGCAGACGGACCGGCATCAGGCCAATGTCTCGCCAGCGAGATAGGCGCGGCACGATGCCTCGGAGTTTTTCTTGTCGCGCAGGTCGAGCGCGGAATCATCGTTGCCGGTTTCGATCGCGGCGCCGAGCGCGCGCGCCATGTCTTCGAGATCCGCGCGCGCCTGGGCGTTGCCGGAAAACCCCACCCGCTTAAAGCCTATGCGCAACGCCGCCAGCGCCGCTCCGGCCGCTTCGCCGCAATCCAGCGCGGCTTCGGCCTCGGCTCCAGGACAGGCCGATTTCGCCTGATCGACCAGGGACTTAAACCAAGCCGGGCCGGCATAGGCACCGGCGCCAGGACCGCTCGCCAGCACCACCTTGCGCTTCAAGGAAGCGGCCGCAGCCAGCGCGGCGCGGGCCTGACCGAGCGAATGGACGACGATCCGCCCGCCCACGGCTCAGCCCAGCGCGCCCACCAGCGCCGCCGCCTCGACCATGCGGTTGGAGAAGCCCCATTCATTATCGTACCAGGCGAGGACGCGGCAGAAGCGCCTGCCCATCACCACGGTCTGGGTCAGGTCGAAGGTCGCGCTATGCGGATCATGGGTGAAATCGCCTGAGACGCATTCGTCGCGGTTGACGGCGAGGATGCCCTTGAAGCGGTTGGAATTCGCCGCCTTGGTCATGAGCGCGTTGATCTCGTCTTTCGCGGTGTCGCGTGACGCGGTGAAGGCGAAGTCGATCAGCGAAACATCGGCGACCGGCACGCGGATCGAGATGCCGTCGAGCTTGCCTTGTAAGGACGGCAGCACCAGTCCCAGCGCCTTGGCCGCGCCGGTCGAGGTCGGGATCATGTTGAGCGCGGCGGCGCGGGCACGGCGCATGTCCTTGTGCAGCGTGTCGACCGTGTTCTGGTCGCCGGTATAGGCGTGGATCGTCGTCATGTAGCCGTGTTCGATGCCGATGCCTTCGTTCAGCACATAGGCCACCGGCGCCAGGCAATTGGTGGTGCAGGAGCCGTTCGACAGCACCCTGTGTTCGGGCTTCACTTGGTCGCTGTTGACACCCATCACCATGGTGATGTCGACGCCATCGGCCGGAGCCGAGACGATGACTCTTTTCGCTCCGGCTTCGATATGTTTGGCGGCCGCCTCGCGCTTGGTGAATAGCCCGGTACATTCGAGCGCGACATCGACCTTCAAGCTCTTCCACGGCAGCTTGACGGGATCGCGCTCGGCGCTGACCGCGATTTTGCCCTTGCCGATGTCCATCCAGTCATCGCCGGTCTTGATCTCGCCTTTGAAGCGGCCATGCACACTGTCGTATTTCAGCAGATGCGCATTGGCCGCGACCGAGCCGAGATCGTTGACGGCGACGATTTGCACATCGTCGCGATTCCGCTCATGCAGCGCGCGCAAAATCAGCCGCCCGATGCGACCGAACCCGTTGATGGCAACCCGAACGGCCATGAATCCTCCTAGACCAGCGCCAGCGCCGCTGAGCATACCGCCTCGGCGGTGATGCCGAAATGCTTGTAGAGATCTGCGGCCGGGGCCGAGGCGCCGAAGCCCGCCATGCCGATGAAGCCGCCAGCGCGGCCGATATAGCGGTCCCAGCCGAAACGCACGGCCGCCTCGACCGCGACCAAGGGTGCCTCGCCCAGTACCGACCCGCGGTAACCTGCCTCCTGCCGGTCGAACAATTGCCAGCACGGCATCGAGACCACCGCGGCTTCGACCTTCTTTTGCGCCAGCAAATCGCGCGCCGCCAGCGCCAGCGAGACTTCCGAACCCGTCGCCAGAATGGTCACCTGGCGCTTGCCTTTCGCCTCGGCCAGCACATAGGCGCCGTGCGCGCATTTGTTCCCGCCATCCGCGTCCTTGCGCAAGGCGGGAACGGATTGGCGGCTCAGGGCCAGGATCGAAGGCGTCTTGGGTTGCGTCAAGGCAAGCTCCCAGCATTCCGCGGTCTCGACCGCGTCGGCGGGTCGGAATACCAGGAGATGGGGAATGGCCCGCAGACTGGCAAGATGCTCGACCGGTTGGTGCGTCGGCCCATCCTCGCCCAATCCTATTGAATCATGGGTCATGACGTAGATCACGCGCAGCCCCATCAGCGCCGAAAGCCGGATCGACGGGCGGCAATAGTCGGTGAACACCAGGAAAGAGCCGCCATAGGGAATGATCCCGCCATGCGCTGCCATGCCGTTCATCGCCGCCGCCATGCCGTGCTCGCGGATGCCGTAATGGATGTAGCCGCCGGAGAAATCCTTGGCGGTTATGACCTTCTGGCTTTTGGCCTTGGTATTGTTGGAGCCAGTCAAATCGGCCGAACCGCCGATCAACTCGGGTAAAACCGGCGCCAGCGCGTCGAGCACATTGCCCGAAGCTTGGCGAGTGGCGATTATGGGCGCATCCTTCGCGGCCTTGGCCTTCACCTGGACCAACGCCGCGCGCGCTTCGGGCGGAAGATCACCTTTCATGCGACAGTAAAACTCGGTGCGGGTATTGGCGTCAGCCGCGTCGAGCCGCTTCTTCCAGGATGCCGAGAGCTTGGCGCCGCGCGATCCCGCTTCGCGCCAGAATTTCACCACGTCCTCGGGCAGAACGAAGGGTGGCTCCTGCCATCCCAGACGTTGGCGCGCACCGGCGATCTCGGCCGCACCCAGAGGCGAGCCGTGAGCGGCCGCCGACCCTGCCTTGGTCGGCGCGCCGAACGCGATCGTGGTTTTACATGCGATGAGCGAAGGCCGCACGCTGGTGCGCGCTTCGGAGATGGCGGCAGCAAGCGCCTCGGTGTCGTGGCCGTCAACCGCCGTGGCGTCCCAGCCGGCGGCGGAAAAGCGCGCGAGCTGGTTTTCGGACGTGGATAGCGCCGTACTGCCGTCGATCGAGATGCTGTTGTCGTCCCACAGCACGATCAGCTTCGAAAGTCGCAAATGACCGGCGAGCGAGATCGCCTCCTGGCTGATTCCCTCCATCAAGCACCCGTCGCCGGCGATGACATAGGTATAGTGATCAACCAGATCCTTGCCGAAGCGCGCGGCGAGTATCCGCTCGGCCAGCGCCATGCCGACCGAATTTCCCAGCCCTTGTCCCAGGGGACCGGTGGTGGTCTCGATGCCCGCCGCATGCCCGCGCTCGGGATGGCCGGCGGTACGGCTGCCGAGTTGGCGAAAGCGTTTCAATTCACCGATCGTCATGTCGGCATAGCCGGTGAGATAGAGCAGCGCGTAAAGCAGCATCGAGCCGTGGCCGGCCGACAAGATGAAACGGTCGCGATCGGGCCAATCCGGTTGCGCCGGATCGAATGCGAGAAAACGCGTGAACAGCACGGTGGCCGCATCGGCCATCCCCATCGGCATGCCGGGATGGCCGCTCTGCGCCGCCTCGACCGCGTCCATGGCGAGAGCGCGCAGCGCATCCGCCATGCGCCGGAGCATCGGATCGCGCGGCCGCGGCAAGGGCGGCGACGATGCGGTCGGGGTCGAAGTGGCGCTCATCGCAGAAGAATCGATTCGGCCTCAGCGTGATCGGGGCGTGATCGGGGCCGCACCTTGGCGCAGGATCGGCTTTACCGTCAACACTGGATGTCTCGGGGCTGGGATGCGCCGCCGCGGTTCGGTTGCGAGGCGGTAGGCTTTACCGCTAAGGTCGCGTCATCCGGTTTTGGCGCAGAATCTTGGGGCGTAGCCAAGTGGTAAGGCAGCGGATTTTGATTCCGCCATTCGGAGGTTCGAATCCTCCCGCCCCAGCCAGCCAAATAAACAGGGATTTCCGAGATCACCTGGGCAATAAAGATCGGGCAGCCTCGATAACGCGCTCCACGCTTATGCTGCGGACAGCATCGCCGGCGAGCGTTTCATCATACGTAAAAACTTTCTCCGGCCTCACAATTTTGAATGGAACGCCGATCGGCCCGAATACGCGGTCATAATCAAGGCGGCGATCAGGACAATTTATCCATGCCACCTCGACAACCGGGACGCCCAAAGCGGCGGCAATATGCTTAGGCGCACTATCGTTGCCGATGAAAAGTGAGCACCGTTTCAAGATCGACGCCATTCCAAGAATGGATGTATTGCCAACCAAGTCCCAGATCAGCGAAGGCCAATCCGGCAAATGCAGCGAATCATTGCGGTCGGATTTATTTCCCAAAAGGATGAACCCGAATTTTCCCGCCTTATCAATTTCCGACAAGGCCTGGGCAAAGAAATGGGTTGGCCATATTTTGTGCGGCACTCCAGCACCGATCCCAACGGCAATTAGTTGTACGCCCGAGCGGAATCCGTCCTGTGCCTTCACGTCTATTTCTGGCTTATAGCGTTCTCCCCTGTACCCGAGTTGCTCGAGCAACCGGTAGGGCGCGAGCCAAGCCGGTTCCAACGGTCTCGCCAGCGGAACAACATCAAAGCCGATATGGGATTTTGGTTTATTGACCGCGATGAAGGCCGAGGCTCCATAATAATCCGGCGCCGGACGCGGGTTAAGAACCAAATCGAAAGATGGAGCGATATTTCCTGCCTTGTCCACTTCCACAACGCAGCCAAGCCAAGGACATATGCGCCAAAACTCGGCTGTCTTTCCGGTGCATATCATCGTCAATTCGGCATCGGGCCAAAATTCGTGGCAAGCGCGAACGAAGCCCGTGCGGATGACCTGATCGCCGAGGGCATCCAAGGAAACTATGCCTATCCGCATCAGCGTTTTTCCTTGGTACCGATCACGGCGCAAATTGCCCTGTTCTTTGAATGGGAGCCGCCTGTCCTGCGATGTCAGCCGCGCCCGTGGCGGTTATGGCTTGGGCGGCGCCGGCGGCGGCAGACCGCTATCCATCGCGCCGATGCCGCCGATCTTGGCCGTGACCTGCATCGGGCCCGCTTTTTCGAAGGTGAGGGTGATCGGAAAGCTCTGGCCCTCGACCAGCGGCTGTTTCAAATCCATCAGCATGACGTGGTAGCCGCCCGGCTTGAGCATGGCTATCGCGCCGGCCTTGACGTCGATCCCCGGCACCGGACGCATCATCATCACGCCGTTCTCCAGGCTCATGCTGTGGATCTGCGCCTCGCCCGCCACCGGT
>DATNMV010000002.1:0-5794 GCA_035602175.1 Allostellaceae bacterium | reverse complement strand
GAGCCCGCTGGGGAATCCCCCCGCCGGCGGATAGACGCCGATGCGGGTGTAGATGTCGGTGAAGTTGAGGCCCACGGCGGTGTGGCGCACCCGCGCCTGGCCCTCGCCGGGCTTGCCGGGATCGATTTCCTGCCATTGCAGGACCTCGGGGCCGCCGATTTTCTCGAAACGGATGGCATGGTTCATGGCTGGTTTCCTCTCCTGATGGATCGCTTCAGCCGCCGAGATGGCGGCGGAAGAATTCCGCGCTGCGTTGATTGGCCTGGTCGGCCGCCTGTTTGTCGTAATGCGCGCCGCCGGTGCGGGCGAAGGCGTGGTTGCAATCGGGATAGTCGTAAATCGTGACGTTCGAATTGCCCTTGAGACCGGCCTTGACCGCCGCCTGGGCCGGGGGCGGCACGAACTCGTCCTTGCCGGCGATGTGCAGCAGCAGCGGGTGCTTGATGTTTTTCGCCTCGCCCAGCGCGTCCTGGATGCCGACGCCGTAATAGCCGACGCTGCAATCGGCGTCGCTGCGCGTCGCCATGAGATAGGCGAGCTTGCCGCCGAGGCAATAGCCCACCGCGCCCACCTTGCCGCTGCAGGCGGGGTGCTTGCGCAACGCCGCCAGCGTCGCCTTCAGATCCTCGGCGCCCTTGTCGGCGTCGAACCGGCCGAAATAACCGACCGCCAGTTTCCACTCGGCATCGGTCTTGTCGGTGAGCTGGACCCCGGGCTTCATGCGCCAGAACAGATCGGGGCAGATCGCGGTGTAGCCTTGCGCCGCGAGATTGTCGGCTATGCCGCGCATCACCGCGTTGACGCCGAAGATTTCCTGGATGACGACCATGCCCGGCCCCTTGCCCGCCTTGGGCACGGCCAGGTAAGCGGAAAAGCTGCCGCCATCGGCGGCTTGGATGGTGATCTCGGCCACTTTGCCTCCCGTTAAAGGCGTTTGTTGCCGGTAACTTAGCCGGGGATTTAGCGCTTGTCAGCCCACTCCGGGAGCGGGTCTGTCACGCGACTAAAGCAGCAACGCCCCTTCCAACTGGAGCAGTTTGCGCTTGGTCTCGATCCCGCCGGGCGCGCTGAAGCCGGTGAGCGCGCCATCCGCCCCAACCACCCGGTGACAGGGGATCAGGATCGGGATCGGGTTGCGGCCGCAAGCGTGGCCGACATGGCGGGGCGACAGCCCCAGTTCGCGGGCGATTTCGCCGTAGCTGCGCGTCTTGCCATAGGGAATGTCGATCAACGCCTGCCACACCAGCCTTTCCTCGGCCGAGCCGCTTGGCGCCAGCGCCAGGTCGAATTCGCGGCGCTTGCCGGTGAAATAGGCCGCGAGCTGCCGCTTGGCGCCGGCAAGCGCGGCGGAGGGCTTGCCCGAAGCGCGGCCGCCCCATTCCATGGCGGTGATGCGGCCCTGTTCCTCGACCAGGGTGAGGAAGCCGAACGGGCTGTCGCAAACCAGGCGCAGCGCCGGGACTAGTTCCGCATCAGCGCCGCGGCGAGATCCTCGGGCGTCATGATCGGCAAGGAGCATGTCGGTCCCTCGCAGAGATAAACGGTGGCCGCGCCGCGTGGCCGGTCTTTGCCGGCGGCGGGATGGTTCGCGGGAAGCTTACGCCCCGGCGCGACGACATCAAGCACCCTGTTGGGCAGGCTGGTTTCGAAAACGACGCGCAGCAGCGCCTCGGTGTCTTGCGCGCCGCGCGCGCCGATGATCGCGATCTGCAGCGCATGGGCGAGGAATTCGCGCGCCGCCAGCAGCGTGACGTGGCCGAAGGGATTGCGCTTGACCTCGCCGGCAAAGGCCGCGAACAGCTTTTCGGCGCGCACCCGATACGAATCCTCGCCGGTGAGATAAAAAAGCCGCGCCAGGTTCAACGCCATCGTGCCGTTGCCCGAAGGGGTGGGGCCGTCCATCGCCTGCTTGGCGCGCAAGATGAGCGCCTCGGCGTCGGCGGCGGCGGTGAAATAGCCGCCGGAATTTTCGTCCCCGTAACGCGCGACGCAGATTTTTTCCCAGGCCCGCGCGCGTTCGAGAAAAATCTCCTCGCCGGTGGTTTCGTAGAGCGCCAGCGCGGCGGCGATCATCTGCGCGTAATCGTCGAGCAGGCCGGTGTTCTTGGCGCGGCCGGCGCGGAAGGAATGGAGCAGGCGGCCGTCTTTGTCGGTCATGCGGGTGGCGACGAAATCGAAGGCGCGGCGCGCGAGCGCCAAATATTCGGGCCGGGCGAAGGCGCAGGCGGCTTCGGCCAGGGCCGCGATCATCATCCCGTTCCAATCGGCCAACGCCTTGTCGTCGAGGCCGGGGCGCACGCGCTTGGCTCTGGCCGCGAGCAAGACCGCGCGGTCTTGTGCCAGCGCGCGCTCCGCCGCATCATCGGCGACCTCCATATTTGTCAGCCTATTCAATATGTTATGGCCTTCCCAATTGCCACCTGCGGAAACGTCGTAGATGGTTTTGAAAACTGCCGCGCGCGAACCGAGCAGGCGGTCGATCTCGGCTTCGGACCAGACGTAGAATTTTCCTTCCTCGTGTTCGCTGTCGGCGTCGAGGCTCGATGAAAATCCGCCTTCGGGCAAATCCATTTCACGTTGCAGCCAGGCGACGGTCTCGGCCACGCGCTCACGGTAAAGCGCTTGGCGCGTTTCCTTCCATGCCTCGGTCAAAAGCCGAATCAGCAGTGCGTTGTCGTAAAGCATCTTCTCGAAATGCGGCACCAGCCAGCGCGCATCGGTCGAATAACGCGCGAAGCCGCCGCCGACATGGTCGTAGATGCCGCCCTGGCAGATATTATCGAGCGTCAACAGCACGGCGTCGCGCATACCCGCGTTTTTGGTCCGCTTCCAGCCGCGCCACAGCAGGTCGAGCAGCGGCGCCTGCGGAAATTTGGGCGCCTCGCCGATGCCGCCATGGACGCCGTCGACCGCGCGCAGCATTCCCTCGGCCACGCGCGCGCCGAGATCTTCGGGAATCGCGTCGCCCGGCTCGGGCGCGGCCAGCTTTTGCAATTGCGCGCGCAGCTCTTCGACGTTGGTTTGCACCTTGGCCTTGTCGCGCGCATAGACCTCGGAAATGCCTTTGAGCACCTCGGCGAAGGCGGGCCGGCCCCAGCGCGATTCCGGCGGGAAATAGGTTCCGCCCCAGAAGGGCTCGCCCGAAGGCGTCAGGAACATGGTCAGAGGCCAGCCGCCCTGCTCGCCCAAGAGCATGAGCGCGTGCTGGTAGATGGTGTCGAGATCGGGGCGCTCCTCGCGGTCGACCTTGATGTTAACGAAACGCGCGTTCATCAACTCGGCGATGCCGGGGTTCTCGAAACTCTCATGCGCCATGACATGGCACCAATGGCAGGCGGCATAGCCCACCGACAGCAGGATCGGCTTGTCCTCGGTTTTCGCCCGGTCGAGCGCGGCCTGTCCCCAAGGCTGCCAATGCACCGGGTTGTCGCGGTGCTGCAGGAGATAGGGGCTGGTCTCCCGGTCGAGGTTGTTGCGGCTCACTCGGGCTCGAAATTGGCGCCGAAGATGCCGGGCTCGGGGCCCCAGAGGTAGAGCGAATCCTCGGGCGGGTGATCCTCGGCCCGCCACGAGCCGTCGCCCGGGATCTGGTCGATGTCGCAGAAATACTCGGCCATGCTCATCCACGGGTCGCGCAGATAGTGGAAGAAGTTCGAGCCCAGCACGTGACGGCCGAAGCCCCAGCCGCTCTGGTAGCCGGCCTCCATCACCGCCTTGGCGCCCATGCCGATCTCGTCGGGCGAGGCGACCTCGAAGCTGGCGTGGTGGAAGCCAGGCCGGTCATCGGCCAGCAGCGCCACCACGTGATGGTCGCCGCCGCCCGGCAGATGCAGGAACGCGATGATACCGGGCACCCGGTCGGTCAGCTTCATGCCCAGCATCTTGATGTAGAAATCAGTCATCTTCTCGAAATCGGCGGTGTGCAGCAGCACATGGCCGAGGCGGTGCGGCCGCACATCGTGGCGCTTGGGCGCGCCGCGACCCTGGCGGTGGTAATGGCCGGGGGTATTGATGACGAAGGGCGTGGCGTGGCGCCAGGGCTTGGCGCTTTCGGCGCGCACGTTGATCGGGTGCCCGTCGGGATCCTGGACCCATAACCCGCCGCCGAAGGCGTTGTGCGGCGCGTCGATCTCGGCGATGCCGCGTTCCTTCATGCGCGCGCGGATTGCCGCCAGGCCCTTCTCGTCGCTGCCGAAGCGGATGTGGTTCAAGCGCTTTTTCTTGCCCTCGACCAGGAACACCTGGTCCTGGTCGCGGCCTTCGCAACGGAACACCAGCGCGCCGTCGCGCTCGGCGGGCAACAGGCCGAAGGTCGAATAGAATTTATGCCCGGCCTTCAGATCGGGCACGGTCAGGGCGTAGCTCAGCAGCGATTGCACGGACATGGCGGTTCTCCCTCGCCCCTAAGATCGGGCGATTTTCGATCTGTAAGTTATATATCCCTGCCGCCGGGGTTTTGCATCACACTCGCGGGCGCCATGGCGGAAGGCGACACCATCTATGCGTTTTCGACCGCGCCGGGACGGGCGGCGATCGCGGTGCTGCGCCTGTCCGGCCCGGCGGCGCCGGCGGCGCTCCGGGCGCTCGGTGGGAAGCTGCCCAAGCCGCGCCGTGCCGCGGTTCTGAGCTTCGCCGATCCGGCTTCGGGCGAGGCGATCGACCGCGGCATCGCGCTCTATTTCCCGGCGCCTTCGAGCCATACCGGCGAGGACATGGCCGAACTCCACCTCCATGGCGGGCGCGCGGTGGCGGCGGCGATGCTCGACGCCTTGGGCAAGATGCCGGGCTTGCGCCTGGCCGAGCCGGGCGAGTTCACCCGCCGCGCCTTTTTGAACGGCAAGCTCGATCTGACCGAGGCCGAGGGCGTGGCCGACCTGATCGCGGCCGAAACCGCGGCGCAACGCCGCCAGGCGCTGCGCCAGGCGTCGGGCGCGGCGGCGAAAATCTACGAGGATTGGCGCCACAGGCTGCTCACGGCCCAGGCGCGGCTCGAAGCCGAGATCGACTTTCCCGAGGAAGGCCTGCCGGACGATCTACGCCGCCAGGCAACCGACGACATTGCGCGCCTGGCGGCCGAGATCGCCGCGTCGCTCGAGGACAATCGCGGCGGCGAGATGCTGCGTTCGGGCTTCGAGGTGGCGCTCGATCTCGGCGGCTATCCGGTGGTTCTGGCCGATACCGCCGGCTTGCGCGAATCATCCAACGAAATCGAGGAGGAGGGGGTGCGCCGCGCCCGGGAACGCGCAGCACACGCTGATCTCAAACTCGTCGTGCTGGACGCGACCAAGCCCGGCGAAGCCAAGGCGCTGGCACCGCTTATCGGTCCCGGCACGCTGGTGGTCGCCAATAAAATGGACCTGAACCCCAAGGACAACGCCGCCTGGGCGGACGAGCTCGGCGCCGGCAAGGCGGTGCGGATTTCGGTCAAGACCGGCGCGGGGCTGCGTGAGCTCGAGGCTGGGTTGCGCGAGATGGTGGCGGCGCGTTTTTCATCGGCCGCGGCGCCGCTCATCACCCGGGCGCGCCATCGCCAGGCGCTCGAGGAATGCGCCGCTGCCTTGGCCCGGTTTCCCGGGACCGTCGCGCCGGAACTCGCGGCCGAGGAATTGCGCCGCGCGGTGCGCGCGCTCGGCCGCATCACCGGAAGGGTCGAGGTCGAGGATCTGCTCGACGTGCTGTTCCGCGAATTCTGCATCGGGAAGTGAACGGTATTAGGTAGCGGACTAACCCAAGATAGCAAACGGGCCTAGAATTTTTGAGATTGGGGTTGCCGAAGCCTGGGTGGGCGCTCGTC
>DATNMV010000001.1:0-4103 GCA_035602175.1 Allostellaceae bacterium | reverse complement strand
TCGGCGCCGTGGCCGGGCGCCATGTGGACGAAGCCGGTGCCGTCTTCCTCGGTGACGAAAGCGCCCGGCAGCAAGGGCACGTCGAAATCGTAACCCCCGTTCGCCCTGGGGAGTCCGCGCAGCGGATGGCGGCACAGCGTGCCGGCGAGCTGCTCGCCTTTCAGCACAATGACCATGTCGGCCTTGAAATCGAGCTGCTGTTCGAGCGCGGCCCAGCGCGATTCCGCCACCACCAGCTTCTCGCCCGGCCGCGCCAGGCTGTTGGGGCCGGCATGGCTCACCAGCAGGACGAGGTAGTTCATCGCCTCGCCATAGGCGATGGCGCGGTTGCCCGGCAGGGTCCAGGGCGTGGTGGTCCAGATCAGGATCGAGGTGTTTTCGACCTCGCGGTGCGCCGGCCGGACCACCGGAAACCGCACCCAGACCTGGGTCGAGACGTGGTCGTGATATTCGATCTCGGCCTCGGCCAGCGCGGTCTGCTCCACCACCGACCACATCACCGGTTTCGAGCCGCGATAGAGCGAGCCGTTCATCAGGAACTTGCCGATCTCGCGCGCGATCTGCGCCTCGGCGGAGAATTCCATGGTGGTGTAGGCGTGGTCCCAGTCGCCGCCGACGCCCAGGCGCTCGAATTCCGCCTTCTGCACGCCGATCCAGTGGCGCGCGAAGTCGCGGCATTCCTTGCGGAACTCGACGATCGGGACGTCGTCCTTGGATTTCTTCTTGGCGCGGTATTCCTCCTCGATTTTCCACTCGATCGGCAAACCGTGGCAGTCCCAGCCCGGCACATAGACCGCGTCCTTGCCGCTCATCTGCTGCGCGCGGTTGATGATGTCCTTCAGGATCTTGTTGAGCGCATGGCCGATATGGAGGTTGCCGTTGGCGTAGGGCGGCCCGTCATGCAGCACGTATTTGACGCGGCCCTTGGCGGCCTGGCGCTGTTTTTGCCACAGGCCGAGCTTGTTCCAGCGTTCGAGGAGGGCGGGCTCGCGCTTAGGCAACTCGCCGCGCATCGGGAAAGCCGTGTCGGGCAGAAAGACGGTCGAGCGGTAATCCTTGGCCGAATCCGGCGCGGCGTCCTCGTTCATGGGCTTGGTCATAGGGAGATGATCCGGACCCGTCAACCGTGGGGCGGATTGGCGCCGGAGAGCGCGGCGCGCGCCATGCCGAGGTCGCGGACGAGTTGCGCCTTGAGGGCGTCCACCCCGGCGAACACGGCGTCGGGACGCAGGAATTCGACCAAGGCCACGCGCAGATGGCGTCCCAACAGATCGCCCGAGAAATCGAGCAGATGGGCTTCGAGGCGCATTTCGCCCGCGCCCAGCGTCGCGCGGCGGCCGAGATAGGCCACGCCTTCATGCCAATCGGTGCGGCCTTCGGCCTCGATCCCGGCATAGACGGCATAGATGCCGGCGGATGGCCGGAGATAATCGGCCAGCGGCAGATTGGCGGTCGGCACGCCGAGACCGTGCGCCACGCCTTGGCCGCGTTCGACCCGGCCCTCGATCTCCCAAAAACGGCCGAGCAGATCGGTTGCCGCGCGCGGTTTGCCTTCGCTCAACAGCTGGCGGATGCGGGTCGAGGAATAGACCGCGCCGCCGGGACTGGCGATCGCCTCGACCACGGTGACGGCGAAGCCTTTTTGCGCGCCTTGCGCCGTAAGCAGCCCGGCATCGCCGCGCCGCCCGCGACCGAAGACGAAATCGTAGCCGACGACGACATGCCGCGCACCCAGCCCTTCGATCAGCACCCGGTCGACGAAGTCCTCGGCGCTACGCTTGGCGAAATCGAGATCGAAATGGATGGCGAACAGCAGATCGACGCCGAGCGTCTCGATATGGCGCGCCTTGGCGCGGAACGGCGTCAGGCGGAAAGGCGGCGCGTCCGGCTTGAACACGCCGAAGGGATGCGGTTCGAAGGTGAGCACGGCATGGGGAACGTGCAGGCCGCGGGCGATGCCGCCGGCCTGGGATATCACCGCCTGATGGCCGGGATGGACGCCGTCGAAATTGCCGATGGCGAAGGCTCCGCCGCGGTCCAATCCTTCGGCCTTGTCATGTCGGAAGACGCGCACGGACGGAAGATATATAGCGCCGGCGAGAAGCCGGGTAGGACTTTACGCTTTGCGCGACGGCACCAGCACCAGCGCCTCGCCGTCGAGCACCACCGTGTCGCCGACGCGGCACACGGTCTTGAGCTTGACGCGCTTTTTGCCGGCGTCGATCTCCGTCACCGTGACCTGGGCTTCGACGGTGTCGCCGATGCGCACCGGGGCGCGGAAGGACAGGCTCTGGCTGAGATAGATGGTGCCGGGGCCGGGCATGATGGCGACGGCGGTGGACAGGAAGGCGGCGGTCAGCATGCCGTGGGTGATGCGGCCCTTGAACCGCGTCTTCCTGGCGAAGGCTTCGTCCAGATGGAGCGGATTATGGTCGCCGGTCAGGTCGGCGAAATCGATCACATCGGCTTCGGTCAGGGTATGAAAATACGAGGCCGACATGCCGACCACGAGATCCTCGAGCGCATAGCCCTGGCGGGGCGAAACCACTTGCCGAACATCATCCATCACCAACCTCGACTGGCCGTTTTTTGTGCGGCGCACATTAACCGGCGTGGCAGCTAGAGGCAAGAAATTCCTCCGATTCATGGGAAATCCTGGGGTTTTCCGGCGCGGTTCTTCGCAATAGCACAAGGGCCGTGACGGCCCTTCCCCGCCCGCGGCGCCGAGGTTACTCTCCCCGCCTGCCGATTGCGGAGAAACCCCGTGGAAGAGAGCGGTCCCGCGCCGTTGCGCGAGATGTGGTACTTCGCCCTGCCGGGCGCGCGGCTCGCGCGCGGCCGGATGCAGCCGAAGACGCTGCTGGGCGAGCCGCTGCTGCTGGGGCGCACGCGCGAAGGCGCGGTCTTCGCGTTGAAGGACATCTGCCCGCATCGCGGCATTCCGCTTTCCTACGGACAGTTCGACGGCAGCGAGGTCGAATGCTGCTATCACGGCTGGCGCTTCGCCGCCTCCGGTCAATGCACCGCCATTCCCTCGCTCTATCAGGACCAGGATTTCGACATTGCCAAGATCCGCGTCGCCGCCTATCCGACGCGTGAGGTGCAGGGCAATGTCTGGGTGTTCTTCGGCAAGGACCCCAGCACCGCGCCCGAGCCGCCCCTGATTCCGGAGATCGGCGAGCGCCGCCCCAGTCTCTTCGAGAGCGTGCGCGTGCCGGCGGCGATCGATCACGCCGTGGTCGGGCTGATGGACCCGGCGCACGGCCCGTTCGTGCACCGCGCCTGGTGGTGGCGTTCGCGGCATTCGATTCACGAAAAATCGAAGGCGTTCGCGGCGAGCCCTTACGGCTTCACCATGCTGCGCCATCCGCCCTCGTCCAACGCCAACGCCTACCGGCTGCTCGGCGGCCGGCCCGAGACCGAGATCACCTTCCGATTGCCCTCGACGCGCATCGAGCATATCCGCATCGGCGCGCGCTTCGTCGCCAGCCTGACCGCGGTGACGCCGTTGAGCGACAGCGTGGCCGAAGTCAACCACGCGATCTATTGGAACCTTCCTTGGCTCGGGCTGTTGTCACCGTTCCTGCGGCCCTTCGTGAAGACATTCCTCAACCAGGACCGCCGGGTCATGGTGATGCAGCAGAAGGGGTTGCGCCACGATCCGCCGCTGATGCTGATCAACGACGCCGATACCCAGGCGCGCTGGTATTTGCGGCTCAAGGCCGAATACCAACGCGCCCGCGCCGAGAATCGCGACTTCGTCAACCCGGTCAAGGACAGGGTGCTGCGCTGGCGCAGCTGATATAAAGTGCCGGCTCGAATCTGACGGGAGTTGGCAGCATGACGGAATCCGGCACGGGCGGAGGCGTTTCGCCCCCGATCTCAAAACGCGCGACGGACGCTACGCTGGCGGCGTTGCGCTTCGATCGCGACGGTCTCATCCCCGCGGTGGCGCAGCAGCACGACAGCGGCGAGACGCTGATGCTGGCCTGGATGAATCGCGAATCGGTCGAGGAGACGCTCAAGACCGGCCGCGTCTGCTACTGGTCGCGCTCGCGCAAGAAGCTCTGGCGCAAGGGCGAAAGCTCGGGCCATGTGCAGCG